>NZ_CAAJGQ010000001.1 GCF_901000775.1 Candidatus Rhabdochlamydia sp. T3358 | reverse complement strand
ATTTTTAGAGTAGGCTTTGAAAGACTAAAGAGATGCTTATCTCAGCCTTTAGATAGATTAAAAGAGCTTTTAGAGTACCTGAAGCTCTTACTAAGAAAAAAAACACGTTGTAGGTGTGTTTTAAGAGTGGTTTAAAAAAAATGTCCTGTACAGAGGACAGAACGTGTCCCTGAATTAAAGTACATCGCCAATTCCTAATCCTATTGACAAACTAGCTTGAGAATCAAAGTTTACCAGTAACACACGTTGCTATGAAATACGGTTATATAAATGTGTAACGATTACACATATACATAATCTGCAGAACTTATAATATTTTATTTAGATTTATGTTAAAACAATTCCTTGTTATACTACAACATCTTTTAAACGTAATTATCCTTAATAAAGGACCAAAGAGACAATGACGATTTCTAATACCTTAAATGGCTGTTGCAGCTGCTATAATTACACGCGGGCAGAAAACCCAATAAAGAATATAACGCATACCTGGTATTTACCAAGCGGAGGTAAAACCCATCTTATTCGCCATGATGACAAAATAGAGTTTCTAAACATACAGGGCAAAGAAAAAACCAGCACCTTTACTAATCTAGCTGATATACCCACAGTTTTTTCTTCTCCAGAAGAATTTATTGAATTCATGATAGAAATGGATCCTATTTTTGACGCTAATGGCAAATTAGAGTTCACTGATACAGAAAAGCTTCATGTATGGAAAGTAAAGTATGAAAATCCTGTTGAGCTTGTTACCGCCGTCAATGAGTTATATCTTAAAACCATGTCCGATAAAGTAACTGTACTAAGAAAATTTTCTGCATCAGATGAGTTGTTATTAGAAGAGCAGGTGAGTTGGGCTAAAGAAAGATATCCCCATGTTTATGGTCAAAAAGACAGTTGTAAGTTCTCATTTGAAGAGAAAATAAAAGAACGAAAAAGCGCCATAGATAAGAAAACCCTCATAGACATGGATCATTGGTGTGTAACCATGTTCAATTCTGATACAAGTGGTATTTGGGAGGCTTACCTTCCTTGCACTTGGATGGGGCATGCGCTGCTTGTGGTGGAAACAATTGAGGAAGGAAACTATTTTGCAAGACAGATAGATCTAGTAAAAGACCAAGAAGGAGATGCAAACGTTAGACTTTTTGAACTTCCTAAACATTTAACAGAAAGGTATGTAAAAAACTATGCAAAATCTGAGACCCATAGAAGACCTAAAGAAGACATTCAAAGAATGATAGATCAAATCTGGCGAAAAGTTTGTAATCAAAAGGAAGGTAATCCTAGCGTGTTTTTTTAAATCGACGGGGATAAGCGCCCTTTCTGGGAGAGATTTTGTGCTACAAACGACTATTCTATAAACGATCCAGATTTTTTAAATAAAGGAAGCGATGTTGCTAATTGCGCAAAATTTTGTGTTGAAGCAATGGAAGTGGCAAATATAAAACCTCTTCTAAGCTCAGGATGCGTGCTTAGCAATGAAGTGTTTAAAACACCAGTACTCTATACAGGATCTAAAGTTAAAGCAGTCATGCAAGAATCTCTTATGATTACTTTACAAACAGGATTATATTCAGGAATAAGCGCTTGTGCTGCTTGGTCTATAGTCGGCTTGAACAGCTCAGTTTGGGGCGTTGTGGGTTTGACTACATTTAACGTAGTTGGTCCTATAGCAGCGGTGTCTGCTTTGACTGGTGGTCTTATAGGTACTCTATGCGGTGGCTTATCATGGGTTCCTCCAACTTCTTTTAATAAAGGCAAGATGATAGCTGCCTCTATAGGGGCTGTAGGCGGTGGAATAGCTAGTTTAGCACGGGTTGCAATGAAGTATGAAGAAAACAATCAAAAGACAATAAAGCCATTACTCCTTAAAAAGGATAAATAAAAAAATGACTACAAATATAAAAACCGCTCTACATCAAGCACAAACATATAAAGACTTGTTTTCTATTGCTGACAAGCTATGCGCAGGACTTTCTTCTTGGGGATATCAATACGCTAGTGTTACACCCCAATCATCGCTATATCATGGCACAATTGCTATTGGTGCTGTAGCTGAAAAAGCTTTGAAAATTAGACAAGGAATGGAAAAAAATGGAGTCAAATTTACCCCAGAAGAGAAGCGTAATATTAGCAAGTTATCTAAACAAATTTCCCATTTATATACAAAAGATATAGTCAATTGCAAGCGGGCAGATAGATTAACAACCCTATGTAGATTTGTCATGAATATTCTTTTTTGGGTCAACCATCACTCTAAATGGCCTTCTTATGAAAAGCAGTTACAACAACCTTTATCGATCAGCTTAAAAACAGCTGTGAATAAAGCACAAAACTATCAAGAACTACTTCCTATTGCTAATGAACTGCATGCAGGACTTTCTTGGTGGGGATATCAATACGCTTATGTACCAACCTCTACATCCATCGACAAAGAGGTGATCTACAAAGGAAGAATTGCAACTGGTGCTACAGCTAAAAAAGCTTTGAAAATTATACAAGAAATGGATAAAAACAAAATGGGATTTACAGAAAATGAAGCAGACTGCGCTCTCCCGTTTTGTAAAAAAATTTACTGCTTGTATGTTGAGGATAATAGCCTTTGTAACCAAGCCAACTGGTTAACAGCCATATTTAGATCGGTTGTACGAGTAATTTTTTGGACAGATCATCAATCTAAATGGGGCGATATTCTCCCAACAAGAAAATATGAGACCTATCCAGATATTATATGCAAAAAATTAACTGGATCTATAGGAGGATGGACAGAAGCATTTGAAAAAAGTATATTCAATTGGGAAGACCAAGGAGCCACATACATTCCATTTCCCAATGGACTTTGATTGGTGTAAACATTTAATGCCTTTCATCACAAGAAGCTTTCTTTTACACTTAATGCACTGCAAACTTATGGGGTCTCTTAGAGACCCCTAAGTAAAGTTTATCTACGAAACAACCAATCTGTAGTACGTGAAATTGAAGAATTAGGATCTCCAAAAAAATGGGGTGATTCAATTGATCTATTTGCAGCTCTCTGAATAGAATTTTGCGTGCTATTTGTTGAATAGTTAACAGCCCTTTGTATATTTTGTGGTGGAATATTCGGACTGTTATTTATAACAACTTGTGCTAATGCAGGCGTTACTACTTCTTTGACTGTTGTTAGACTTTGATTTACTAAGCTCTTTGCTGCCGCCATCTTAACTTCTTTTCCAGCATATCTGGCTGCTAATGCATTTCCTTGTCCAGGATTTCCAATAGGGAAGACCATAATTATTTCCGTGTGTAATTTTCATTTCAGATTGACTTCTTAAAAATAGTCTAAGAAGATTACCTTGATTCAAGGCAGATCTTTTATATAAGATTTAATTCATTAAAATCTATCTTATTAGGTGATATGATCAATGATTTAAGTCAGAAGCCCAGGGCGATTCCCTGACTATTTTTCCACTTTTCTCGACCTGTTTTACCTTCGGAGGTGACATTTCTGAAATCATAATCGTGTTCTTCAATGTTAAGTGTGCCTTTTTCTGCATGAATCCAGTTTATTTTTGCCTCTTCTGTAGACACCAGTATATAAAATTCTGGGTCGAAGGAGATCAAAAACGTACTTATCATGAATGTGATTAAAGAAACTCCAATTAAATTCCAACCCACTTGCGAAGGAACTTTCTTAAGAAGAGTCCATCCGCGTTGCCTCTGTTCTGAGGATTGATAAGGATTAAGGGTAAGCCTAAAGCCATTGATTATTAAGTCACCAACAGAAGCAGTTAGAAGGACAGCTCTTACTGCAAGAGATGTGCCGAATGCAATAAATACAGGACCTCTAATCCATTCTGTTTTTGCTGTATGTATATACAGCTTGGTAAATATTTGACATTGAGCTTGATAATTCCATTTTTCAAAACGAGTAATAGGAGTAGTCATTTAGATACCTTTAATTCATCAAGGGGCTATTCCCTGACTATTTTTCCACTTTTCTCGACCTGTTTTAGCTCTTCCCGTAGCACAGTTTGACTCACGTTCGTAGGTTTGGCTATCCATTGTACCTGCTTCGGCGTGAATCCAATCTACTTTTGAATGCTCTGCACACGACAGTATATAATATTCTGTATCAAAGGCGACTCTAACAGAATTTATTATTAACATAGCTAAAGAAGCTCCAATCAAATCCCAAGTAAATTGCGAAGGAACTTTATTAAGAAGAGTCCATCCGCGTTGCCTCTGTTCTGAGGATTGATAAGGATTAAGGGTAAGCCTAAAGCCATTGATTGTTAAGTCACCAACAGAAGCAGTTAGAAGGACAGCTCTTACTGCAAGAGATGTGCCGAATGCAATAAATGCAGGACCTCTAATCCATTCTGTTTTTGCTGTATGTGTATACAATTTGTTAAATATTTGATATTGAGCTTGATAATTCCATTTTTCAAAACGAGTAATAAGAGTAGTCATTTAGATACCTTTTGTTTTTATATTAGATTAGTTCTTGAATAGGTAACATTTCATATTCTTTCTTGTTTCTAGTATAGTTTTTTACCATGAACCTATCTTGAATTGAATATTAATTTTCGCTATGATGCATGATCTTTTTATTTTTTAACCAAAGACAGATGACATGAGCAAGCAAGGATTAAATGAAGAACAGTTTAAAATACTCGAACCCCAAATGGAAAAATGGGTAAATCGCAATCATTATGGAAGAAAATTAGCGCCTTGGAGACCTGTAGTGAATACTATTTTCTGGGTGCTCCGTACAGGAGCTCCTTGGAAAGATGCACCTGGAAACAAGGAATTTTCTCATCCTTCAACAGCACATGCGTGGCTTGGAAGAATGCAATCCGCTGGGTTTTTAGATCAATTTTTAGAAGAGCTTCTTAAGATTGCAGAACAGCTAGGATGTATTGATGCCCAGAGACTCTCAGTAGATGGTTTTTTTTTCCAGAGGACGCGGAGGAGGAGAGCTTGTTGATTATGGGTACAAAGGTAAAGGCGTGACATCGCATTTACTGGTGGAAAAATCAGGAAGGCCTCTTGCAATTACTTCTACATCAGCATCCAGAGATGAGAAAGAACAAGTGATTCCTCTGCTTAGTAAAGTTGTTCCCTTCATTAAAAAAGTATGGAATCAGGGAAAAGCACCCATACTTGAAGCAGATAAAGGTTATGACTCAGAGCAAACACGTATCGATGTCCTTTCCTATAAGGTTTTTCCTCTGATAGCACGGAAAAGAAACACCAAGGGATATAAGATAAAAGGTATTTGCTACCTTGAAAAGCAACGTTGGGTCGTTGAGAGAACGATTTCTTGGTTAAAGACAGGCTTTCGTCGCCTTACAGTGCGCTGGGAAAGAAAGGCAGTATATTGGAATGGTCTATTAATGTTTGGACTACTTGGCTATTGGATGAATTTCTTAAGTCGGCAAGTATCTTTAAAACAATAAATTTAATTCAAGATAGGTTCATCTGTCCTGATTTTCCTAATGATACTGTCATAAAAAACTCCAAAGTTTAGATATAAACTGTTTAAAAGATATTGCAGTATAACAAATAACTATTTTAACAAAAAGTAAAAAAAACCTATAAGAAGTCTTAAAAATCGATTGCAAGAGCAGCTCAGGACTAAAAAAAAGCGGAAAAGCTAAAGCTCTAGTCCAAATGCAATGCATTAATTATTTTGTTAGTTTAGCAAAGTAAATGAAGTCTTAAATGCTATGGATCATTAAGTTCCGTCATAGAAAAGACGCAGGGCTAAAAGAAGAAAAAAACCGCCGTTTGGGGTTCGGGCAATGGCTACAATAACCTTGTTCTCAATAGGTGGGATCGCTTCCTAAAAAACTTATAGAAGTTGTTTAGCGTCATGATCCCTTAAATATTTACTTATCGTTAATGCGCTTTTCAGTTGCTCGGGTATCCCCAACAGCGGAGAAACTTTGAAAGGGATTATAATCGTAGATCTTATTTAAAAAAAAGTTAAATTATACATCGGGCAGACCTACCATGTCTCTTAAGGCTTGTTTGCTCACCTCTCTGCCAATGACAGAAATGGATTCTGTTAAGGGTATATTTTTGGGACAGACTCTTACGCAATTTTGTGCATTTCCACAACCGCTGATACCTGATTCATCCATTAGAGGCCGAAGCCTATCTGCTTTTGCTAATTTCCCAACAGGGTGCGCATTAAAAAGACGCGCTTGAGATATGGGGGCTGGTCCCATGAATTGCGAGTTAGGATTGACTTGAGGACACGCTTCTGTGCAACAACCACAAGTCATACAAGTAGATAAAACATACATAGCCTCTTGTAATTCAGGGCTGATTTTAGGCCCAAAGCCTCGATCTAAAGCATCATCTACGTCTATCCAAGCACGTACTTTTTTTAAGTTTTCAAACATACTTGTACGATCTACGACTAGATCTTTCATGAGAGGAAATTTTGTTAAAGGAGCCACTGTAATGCAAGAGCTGCCTGTTGCTTGTAATAATTGGTGAGCAAGAGCTGTGCACCCTTGACGAGGACGACCATTGATTAACATAGAACAAGAACCGCATACCTCTTCTAAGCATCCCTGTTCCCAAGCAATCGGCGTAACCTTTTCTCCTTTTTTATTAATAGGACACTTTTGTATCTGCATTAACGCTGAGGTGATATTAAAAAAAGGCTTCAATTCTAATTCAAATTCTTCCCAGTATTGCTGATCAGCAATCCCACGATACACTTTTAAAGTGAATGTTTTTTCCATGATCTCTCACAAAGGCAATACGATGTTTGTAGGGACATTCTCAAACTCAGGAATGACTTTTTTAGCTTTGCTGTAATCACGCCCTATCGGTTTTAAATAGCGCAAATCAACCGGTCTATAGCTGATTTCTGGCTCTATATCTTGATAGGCAGCTATCGTCGTTTTTAACCAATTCTCATCATCTCGATGAGGAAATTCAGGTTTGTAATGGGCTCCTCTAAACTCATCGCGTAAAAGAGCTCCTTTTGTAATCACTAAAGCAATCTCTAACATATAAGAAAATTGATTGGCAAATACATAAGTTTGATTCAAACAGGTTCCCTTATCATCTAAACAGATATTTTGATAACGCTTACGAATCTCTTTGATAGCCTCTATTGCTTTTGTCAGATCTTCATTATTGCGCTTGACCGTAACGTATTTAATCAATACATCCGATAACTCCTCATGCAATTGATGGACATTCTCAGGTCCATTGCGCTGCATGAGATCTTGTTTAAAAGCTTCTTCTTCTTGCAGGGCTTGTGAAAAAATAGTGGTGGGTATGTTTCCATAGCTATGCTCTAGCGTGTCCAAATAACGAGGTACTTCTATCCCAGCTACTAGTCCAGAAAAAATGCAAGAGAGTAGAGAATTAGCACCCAGACGATTGGCACCGTGATATTGGAATTCTGATTCCCCTACATTGAAACAACCAGGGATGTTCGTCATTTGTCTAAACCTCTGCAGTCGATCGGGATCATCAGCAGCTGGCCAATCCACCCATGCTCCTCCCATCGAATAATGCACTGCAGGGAAAATGCGCATCGGCACTTTGTGCGGATCATCTCCGGTAAACTTTTCATAGATATCTAAAACAGAAGCAATTTTATGTTGGATTTTTTCTGAAAGATGCGACACATCTAAATAGACCTGCATTTTTTGATCAATCCCTAAACCCATTTCACAAACACGCAAGATCTCTCTTGCTCCAATATCACGAGGAACTAAGTTCCCAAAAGCAGGATAGAGCTCTTCTAAAAAATACCAAGGTTTTCCCGTTTCGCCACAAGGAAGGGTTTTACCCTCTGCATTAGCAATTGTTTTAGAGCTATCTCCCCAAACCCAAATTCTGCCTCCTTCTCCACGAGAAGACTCTGAAATCAAACGCATTTTATCTTCCGCAGGGATCGCAGTAGGGTGAATTTGAATAAATTCCCCATTTGCATAATACATTCCCTGCTTGAATAACCTGCCATTAGCAGCTCCGCTGCAAAAAGTAGAGTTTGTGGACTTCTTAAAAATTAATCCCGGTCCTCCTGTGCCAAAGACCACCGCATCTGCTTTTAATACGCTCAGCTCTAAGTTAAATAAGTCCATTAGCACAATGCCTCGTGCTCTGCCTTCATTATCAAGAACAAGGCGCATGAACTCGTGAGTCTCGAATTTTTCTATTCTGCCTTGTACTTCATAGCGACGCACCTGCTCATCTAAAGCATAAAGCAGTTGTTGACCTGTAGAAGCTCCGCAAAAAGCTGTTCGATGATATAGGGTCCCACCAAAGCGTCTAAAATCGAGATTCCCTTCTAAGGTTCGATTAAACGGACATCCAAAACGCTCCATCATGCGAATAATACCAGGCGCCGCTAAACACATCTCTAAAACAGGCGGTTGATCAGCTAAAAAGTCTCCCCCCTTAATCGTATCGTAGGCGTGAATGAAAGGAGAATCCTCTTCATTTTTTAAATTCATCGCCGCATTAATTCCACCTTGTGCACAAACAGAATGTGAGCGTTTTACTTTTGTCACCGAGACAATTTTGACATGACAGCCTTTTTCTGCTAGTTTCATAGCAGCAGATAAACCAGCTAGTCCCCCTCCAACAACAATGACTTCTTTTCCCATTTTTCGCTTCGACATATCTTTTAAGATGTTAAATTAAACCAGTACGTTCCCCACACCGCAGCTAATCCCAAAAAGGCAACAACAGCCATCATACTAACAGCAACACATACCCAAAATCTCTGTGCAGCCATTTTTAAGACCCATCCCCAGGTGATCAGAAAAGTCCAAAAGCCATTAAAAGCGTGAAAACAAGCTGCTAGCACAAAAATGGTATAGAGACCTACATAAATCGGACTTTTGAAAGTATCACGCACGGTAAGCAAGGTAGCTGTACCAAAATCTTTGGCTACAGCTACCACTTCTGAGCCCGAGAGCTTTTGTTTTTTTAGAGCAAGCGCCCAATTCAGTCGTTGTTTATAGCTCTGCGTAGCATTTAGCAAAAGAGCCTCTTGTTCATTATATTCGATAAAAGGTCCTTTCCATAAACTATGTTGCTGTTTAACCTCTTGAGCTGCTTGCATAACCCTTTCTTCAGCATTGCGATTTTCTAACATCGCTTGTTCTTCTAAAATCTGATTTTCATCATACAAAGCCACTTGCATACGATCAGCTAGTGTATATAACCCTTTATCTAACGTGACATTTACCAAATAAAAGGTTTGCGATCCCAAATTCACAGAATTCGGATATTCTATAAAACGAAATTTAGCCACATGTAAAATGATCCCTACCAATAAGATCCAAGAGGTAATTCTTTGCCAGGTATAGGCTTTATTTCTTCCATAGTTTAAATGGGGATTTTGCTCTTTTGTAGAATAAGAGTTAGCCTTAGAAGTCATTAAATATCTAACACCCCAAAACATATGGATAGCAAAAGGAACCGCTAATAGTCCTAGTTCAATCGCTTGAAGATAAGGCAGATTGTGCAGGCTATTTACCATCTTCACAAATCCACGCCCATCCTCTCCTACCCAAAGAGCTGCCTGGGAGTTAGTCAATAAATGTTCTAATAGAAATAAGACGAGCCAAAGCCCCATTAAAGAGTGAAGTCTACGCCAAATAAAAGATTTAGGTACCACTGTTACAATCTCCAAACATCAAAGATTGTATTAAATAGATCAGGTAACTTTTACAAAAGGAAAAATTCCTCAAAAACGAAAAAACTTTTCCGCACTCTCTTTAGTTGTTTTAGCCACTTCTTCTATGCTGATTTGTTTTAAGTAAGCGATCATCTTAGCTGTTTCTGGAAGAAACCCAGGTTCATTAACTTTTCCACGATAAGGCACTGGCGCTAGATAAGGAGCATCTGTCTCTATGAATAAACGCTCTAAAGGCACATATTTTACGACCTCTTGCAACACTTGAGACTTTTTAAAAGTGACAATTCCACTAATCGATAAGTACCATCCAAGCTCTAGTGCTTTTTTTGCCTCTTCTAAACTACCTGTAAAACAATGCAGTACGGCAGATACCCCATCTGCTATAGCAAACAAATCAGCAAATGCATCACGACAATGAAAAATTATCGGAAGATCCATTTTGCGGCTTAAATCCAGATAACGCTCTAAGTATTTTTTCTGCATCTCTTTGGGAGAGTGTTGATAGTGATAGTCTAAACCGGTTTCACCAATAGCGATGAGCTGCTTTTGATAAACCGCTTGTTCTACAAAAGGGAAAAAACTTTCTCCCTCTTTTTCTACATCATGCGGAGTAGTAGCTGCTGCATTAAATACCCAAGGGTTTTTCTCTCTTAAAAGAAGCCCTGCTTTTAGACTTTCTTCATCTGTGCAAATGTTGACGATCTTATCGACTCTATTGGCTTGAGCACGCGCTAAAATCTGCTGTGTATCATTTACCAGTGTGTCACTTGTAAGGTGAGCATGTGTATCTATAAACATAAAAAACCACCCTAGAAGCTTAACTAAATACAGTTGTCCGGAAATTCCGGACAACTGTATTTAGTTCGCCTTCATTAAAAAATATTTTTTCTAAGCTAGAATTATTTGCTGTCTATGTTCTTTATGTCTAGAAAATGATGAAGTTTTTTTCCAAGCTATCCGATCTGCAGCCTATTAAGCTCTTTTTCTATATCGTTGTTGATCTTCTGCACTTCAACAATTACAGGGTCTAATAATCTTTTAAATAGATCTAAAGATTTGTCCATTGTCTGCATAATTTGACCACTTTCTTCCATCTTTTTTTGTAGATCCCTCACAGAGATGTTTCCACTTTTTGTAGCAACTTCAGGAAACTCTTCATTAGCCGATGATAAAGCACGGGCTTCATCTAGAAAATGAGAATAAGCATTCTTTAGATCAGCATGTGATTTTTTATGGAAATAATGGTGTGTGGTGCTTAAGTTAATACTTTTGAGTAAACTTCTATCCGCTTTTGATAAAGGTTTTTCGTAAAACTCCTGTATAGCTGAATAAAATCTGTTTAAACTATGCGTGCGAGTGTCTCCTTCTAGATGAAGAAAACTCACAGTTCTAAATAGGTTTTTAAATAACTTTTCCATGTTTAACAAGGTTTCTACTTGTATAAACTTTTGCAGAGAGTGTTTAGTTGCTTTCTGAGGGGTTTCTAACGAAACCTTCATGAGCTGCAAATAGCTTTTTATCGAACCAAAAATTGCTAATAGCCATCCATCTTCTAAGTCTTTGATATGAATAAGCTGATCTAAGGATATAAGCTTCTCTAATGCTCGATCCATTTTAGGGATCAGTGAAGATTTGATAACAGGAAGTTTTCTAGGCTTTACAGCTATTGCATTGATGTGTTTCTGCAGGTCGCTTAAGTTACTCTTAAAAAGTTCTACAGAATTTTGTGCAGGCGCTTCTGAAAGCTTAGTAATCAATTCTAAGGTTTGGTAATACTTTTCAAAAGCAAATTTCATTGCTTCCTGTACATTTTCTTTATTTATCCCAGGTTGAGAAAGCATTTCTAATAAAGAAAATGCTTTTGGGGTAGCGTTGTTATATGCAAAATACAACCTATAATCTTCTGGGTAATGAAACCAAAGATGCACCCTTACCTCTTCTAAGAATTCTTGCTCCTCTTTAGAAAAAGGCTTTTGAGTCTTTGCTTCTAACGTATTTGCCAAAAAGGTTAAATTATGAGAATCCGCTATTATTCCGGTTTTTTGGAAGATTTCTTGGCTAAGCATTTGCTCCACAGCAAAATGGCAATGAATTAAGCTGCTGCGAAACCCTAATACTACATGATCTATTCTATTCTCATATATTGCTTGTGCCATCTGTTCTAATGCAGCTGCCCCTAATAAAGCGTGATCGTATACCTCTTTACCTTGTTTTCGATGTAAATAGGGTTGTATCTGTTGTAAGAGGCTTTCTACAGATTGGCTTAAAACACCATTTAACTGCTTGTTTTTTGCCTTATTACTTAAATAGGATTGAATCTGCTCACCTGTATAAAGCTTAGGTGTATACGTAGATGAACTAGAAGGTTGCTCAAATAAAGCAATAGACCCCTCTTCTTCATCTAAAGAAACAGGTTCTTCTTCATCTGAAAAATCTAAAGGTCTTTGTGGGGTTTTGGAAGCTTTAGAGGAAGAAACCTTGCATTCAGCTACAAACTCTCTTTCTAACATCTCATCAAACTGATTGATTGACAGCTTAAATCTTTCTCCTTTCCATCGAGCCTGCTCTTTAGCTATGCCAGTATCCATATGGTTGATTAAAAAATGAATACGAGAAAAGTCTGCCTCTAATAAATGCATATTAGTAGAAAGCTCTTGTTGAATGACTTTTGCATTTTTTTCAATAAGTTTTTTTTGATGTATAAAATAAGCTTCTGTTTCTTTCACATGCTTTAAGGTAGTCATTTGTTCTTTTAAAGTGCTATGTAGCTGTTGATTAAATCGAGCATCTCTTTCTATCTCACTAACGCCCTGCTCTGTTAGTTCCTTATATAGAACCAGAAGGCTATCCATTACAGCCTTAATGTTAAATCCTATATTGTGTTCCCCTCGTTCCTTCTTGATCTGCTCTTCTTTTTCTTTACAGATAACTAGAACCTTAGCTACTTCAGTTTGCTGTTCCTCAAGTTCTTTTAATCGCGCTTTATTTCCCTCAATATACTCTATTAAAGAAATGAACTTTGCTTGTAAAAAGGGAAGTACTTTTTTTAGTTTGTAGGAAAGCACTTTGATGGAAAGATCTTTCCTTGGAAGATTTTCCAAGGTGTTTTTTAGCGTCTGACCAATGTTTGATGCTTGGCTATCATTTGAAGCTTGAACATCTTCTAAGAGCTGTTCAACCAACCATTTAAAAATCCCTTCAAACAACTCATATTGGTACTTTATGGGTTTTTGTATATCGCGAGTAATGGTGATTTTTTCTAATTCTATAGGAAAAGAGTGTAAAAACTTGTTATTCATCAAAAAATCATATTTAGATTGAAATTCTTTAAGCTGCTTCTGTCTTTTTTCAGTTAATAAAAATTTATCCCAAATTTGGTTATCTAATGGAACAGATGGATCATCAAAACTTTTTAAAATGTGAATCATGTTTAAAATAGAAGGAAAAGGCAATTGACTGTTTTTCAATATCCATGCAAAAAATTGTTCTTTATAGATCTGATTTAACGTAACCGTTTCGTTTTTCTCCCAATCGTTGGGAACTTGGAAACCTTTTACAGGTTCATAGCCTGGAGCTTTTTGAATATATTCAAGACCTATTTCTATTGGGCTTTCTGGAAGTTTATGCAAAAGTGAGACAAAAAATCCCCCCGTTTTTTGATCAATAACAGAACCATATTTACTTGAAATTAAAGTTATTGTTTCTTCTTCGGTGTCTTGTTTTTTTAATTTAAGAAGTTCTCTAGTAAATTCTAAAGGTTGAACAGCTTTGTCGAGCATTTTCTCGGTAAAAAGCCCACTGATTTTTTGACATAAACAACCCATAATAATTTTTACTTTGGGATCAGCAACATTCTGAGCCAAATTACTCGAAGACACGGAATTCATAGAAACGGTCATATTTTTTCCTTTTAAGTTTAGCTCTGAGTAGATGGAGAAAAGATAATAAGAACAATTAAGAGCGAAATAGTAATTAATACTTACTATTATAAAACTAATAATTATTAATATTCAATATGAACTAATTATTATACTTTATAACTTAAATAATATTTTAGTAATAATTTACTAACTCTTTTATTTGTAAATAGATAACTAAATAGAATTAACTAAAAATGCTTTAAAAGAGGGGAAATTTGAGGTAAATCGACCTCAAAATGCAGATAAAGATCGATGCAATGCACCTCATGGACTTTAAGTCTTAATGCTTTAACATTAGAGGCTGTTTTTATAGGTTGAGCTAATAAATCGATAGTAAAAAAAGGATCCACGGTTTCAAACAAGTAGCCATGCACAAAGTCGGTTCCTTGGAAAGAAGAAGAAAACTCCTGCTCTACTAAATGCTTCCAATTACGGTCTTTACGATGACCCCAATTAGAGACTTTTTTGAGCATCTGCTCTTTTGTACGAACCCAGCTAAAATGATGCACCATGGGCTTTTTGTTTAAGCTTAAGCACATCCGTTTTTTATCCGGACAAGCAACAAAATAGGTACCGGCTCTTTCTTGTGGATGCATAAGGGCTTGTAGGTTTTCTTTGGTTTTTCTTAAGAAAAGAGGTGTGTCTTCCCAAGTGGTAGCTCGGTAGGAGCTACTCCGGAAATACCAGTAATTCGCAAGCCGTATCGCTGTGTATTGAGTGTAGTCAAAATGCTCTAACCACTCTCTAAAACTGCTGGTATCTATAATTTCATCGCAATCGAGAAAGAGCGCATATCGAATCTCTTTTTTTAAAAAGAACCCACCTATCAGACGGGATAAGTTATGCCAATAATGAGGATCATTTTTCTTAGAGACATCAAAGGGAAACTCGATGAATTGCACGTGAGGAAAAAGCGCATAGATTTTTTGTAAAAAAAGAGGATCTTCTTTTTCACCGTTAAACATATGATCACAAACAGGGATAATAATTTGGGAGGAAAATTCTTGAACAACCTCTATACAAAGAGAGAGAAAAGCAAAGTCATAACTACAAAAATTGATAACCGTTCCTATCGAATGTTCAAGATTGACAAATTTCTTTTTTTCCATTATCTATTTAAAAGAGAACCCTTCATATGATCATGCCTGAAATCCCAATAGCTAGTTTTGCTACATTTATAACCGCTTATGCCCAGTCTGATATTTTTGGCAAAGCAATTATGTTGGCACTAATCGGTCTTTCTCTGATCTGTTGGATTATACTTATCCAAAAAATCAGATTTACCCATAGAACCGCTCGTTTATCCCAGATCTTTTATAAAAACTACACAAGCCAAAAAGAAAGAATGTTGCAAATTGATTTACAAGAGGCAAACGCTTGTAAGGATCTACACCCTTTTGCTCATATTCTTGGATCTCTTAAAATAAAAACGGGAGAAATTCTCAATAAGAATTTGTATTTCTCTACCCAAGATTTGGAAAAACCTAAGATCTATCTATCATCTGCTGATTTAGAAGCAGTGGAAAGTCATGTGCTAACTACGATTTCCTATCATGTAAAACAACTAGAGAAAAACCTATTTATTCTACCAACTATTGTATCATTAGCTCCATTCTTAGGTTTATTAGGCACCGTCTGGGGAATCTTGGTTACTTTTTCAGGTCTACAAAACAGTAGCTCTATTGGTTCTAATAGCGTGATTATAGGTGGTCTTTCTACCGCTTTAGCAACCACTGTTTTAGGTCTTGTCATTGCAATCCCTGCTTTAATTGCTTATAACTACTTAAAACATAGAATAAATAATTACTCCTCAGAAATGCAGGATTTTTTATATGAACTTCTTTCTTATTTAGAACTACAATACCGCAGGGTAGATCAGGATTAAAACATGCGTCAGAAAAGACATTTCTCCTACCAAGAGGTCTCCTCTGAAGAAAACCTGGTCAATTTAACTCCCTTAATCGATGTCGTTTTTGTTGTGCTAATTTTATTTATTCTCATTGCGCCCATGGTAGAAGCAGATCGTGTACAACTCTCTTTTTTCTCCTCGGAATTAACACACCCTGTTCATGAAAATGCAATAGCTACTATCTATGTGCATGAAGATAATTCTATTTGGTTAAATCAAACAAAAATCTCTGAAACACAATTAATGCACTGCCTAAAAGATCTTCATCAAAAACAAGGCAATGTCCCTTTGCAACTCTTCCATGATAAAAGAGCGCAATTTGGAGTCTATCAATCTGTTAAAAATGCAGCAGAATTAGCAGGATTTGAGCAGCTTGATGTCATCGTAAAATCTGGATAAATGAGCATGGGTCAGAAGATTCTTCTCTTTTTACTCATAAGCGCCCATATAGGATTTGTGGGTATGCTGATTAGATCTCCCCTTAAACAACAAAACAAAAAAACTCATGCCCTTGTTGTAAAAACTATTGTCTTAAAACCTTCTTCCTCTCCTACACAAAAGCGGAGTTTAACACAAAAAAAAACGCCAAGTCCAACACCTATAAAACCGTTAGTTAAAAAGAATCCCTCTGCTATAAAACAGCGAGGGAAAAGCCTTTCCACTCTAAAACACACCCCTCAAGAATTTGATATTCCCTCTTCTATTCTAAAACAATTAGAAGAAAGTATTGCGAAAATTGAACAAAAAGATGATAAACAATGCAAAAGCAATGCAATTGTTACAGCATCTTTATCCTCTAAAGTAGTTGTGACTCCTGCACAAGAAGAGCCCACATTATCTAGCTATACAGCATCACTAGTTAAAGAGCTCACCCAGATGCTACAGCTTCCTGAATATGGAGAAGTAAAGATAAAAATAAAAATCAGCCCGGCTGGTAAGATACTTGAGCTATTGGTTCTTCAAGCAGAAAGTAAAGTAAATAAACTGTATTTAGAAAAGCATTTACCTAACATTGTCTTACCTAAATATAATGAAAAGGTAACACTTAATAACGAACAAACATTCACCCTAACTTTTTGCAATGTCCTCTAAAATCTATATCCGTTTTATCAGTGTCTATTTTTTTCTTGCCTTTTTTTCCTCTGCGATTTACGCGGAGAGAATAGAAGAAGAAATTAGAGTCCATTTGCCAACTACAAGCCAGCTACAACCGATCTACTTAGGCAAAATCTTTTCTCAAGACGCGGTTTTTGATGTGCACTATTTGAATCAATTAGAAGCCATTCTTTGCTATGATCTAGACTATAATGGATCTACAAAGGTCTGTCAAAGAACATCTGATAAAGAACAGTTACTTCGTAATAAAGATCTAACAGCTGCTTTTCAAATCCAAAACTGGCAGAGCTTTGGCATTCCTTTTATCATTAAATGCTGCGTCAACCAAAAACAGCTAACCCTATATCTCTTTAATGTAAGCAACTCTTGCTTGAAAACATTTGGCCCTATTTTGCTTAGTGGCAATTTACCGCAAGATCGAAAAAAAATTCATAAGCTAGCAGATACCCTTCATAAGACCTTGTTTTCTACAGAAGGAATCGCTAGTACCAGAATTTTATTCTCCCAAAAAACCCCTCATAACGAATCAGAAAAATGGATTTCTGAAATTTGGGAATGTGATTGGGATGGAGCTAATGCTCGTCAAATTACCTCGGAAAAAACCTATTGCATCACCCCTATCTTACTACCTAGAGCAGACAACTCTTTAAAGGAAGGGCTTTTTTATGTCTCTTATAAAACAGGTCAACCTAAAATTTATTTTCAAGCTTCAAAAGCAGATAAAGCTAAGCGAATTAGCTCTTTAAGAGGCAATCAACTATTACCTGCTGTTTCCCTTAAAAGAGATAAAATTGCCTTCATCTCTGATGTAAGTGGCCGCGTGGATCTATTTGTGCAAGCATTTTCGCCAGAAACAGGTAAAATGGAAAAACCAGTTCAGCTCTATTCACATCCACATGCAGTACAAGCCTCTCCCACATTTAGCCCAGATGGTTCTAAAATTGCCTTTGCTTCCAATAAAGATGGCGGGACACGGATTTTTGTTATTCCCATACCCTCTGATAAAAAACGCCCCCATGCTGTCATGATCACTAAAAAAAACCGAGAAAATTCTTGTCCATCTTGGTCCTCTGATGGTACAAAATTAGCCTATAGTGCTAAAACAAATGGTATACGACAAATATGGATTTACGATTTTGAAAAAAAAGAAGAGTGGCAACTAACCTCAGGGCCCGGTGACAAAGAAAATCCTTTTTGGGCTCCAAATAGCAATCACATTGTTTTTAATTCTACACAAGATTGCAACTCTGAAATTTATGTTGTTAATTTAAACCAGCCTAAAGCTATTAAAATCAGTCGAGGCCTTGGGAAAAAACACTACCCTACTTGGGGACTTTAAGAGAGGAATAAGATGAGCAAAAAAACCATTATAGGAATCTTGAGCTGCACTTGTTTTTTAACAGGATGCATAGGCAGTAGATTTTCTGTCTGGAAAGATAGTTTGACATCCAGTAACTATAAAAAGACAAATCATTTATGGGATGATGCAAATGATCCTTATGACCATCTTCTAGGTCCTATGGAAGAAGAGTTTATTGCATTAAATGATGAAGATCTGCAACAACAGTTTAGCGATGCGGCTATTCCTCCTCCTAAAAATGATCCTGGAGAAGGAAGACTCCCTGGAATTGAAGGATTTAGTTGCCCAAGAGGGTTTGAAACAGAGATTTTTAGAACTCTGTATTTTCCTACAGATAAAGACACGCTTGAAGGCAAAAGCTACTACCAAATCATTGATCAAATTTCACAACACCTCAAGAAAAATCCCCAATTGCTTATCTTTGTTGAAGGACACTGTGATGAAAGAGGACCAGAGCAGTACAATCTCTCTCTCGGAGCCAGGCGTGCTAATTACATCCGTTCTATGCTTGTGCAAAAAGGGATCCATCCAGAAAGAATTCATACCGTTTCCTATGGGAAGGAAAAACCTGCAATTCAAAAGCGCAACAGAGAAGCTTGGGCCAAAAATAGACGTGCGGAATTCAAAATTTATAATCCCTCTTAAATGATGAGAACATTTCTTCTTGCATGTATACTCTTAACCACTTTTTGCTATGGGAAAACACACGAATACAACCCTTCTTCTTATGAGTTGCAATTAGAAATAGCAGGTTTAAAGCATCAAATTCGCACATTTGAAGTTGATATGCAATTAATAGAAGAAAAAATCCCTGAACCTATTGATTGCAAAGCGCTACAATCACGTATTCAAATGCAAGAAAACACCATAGATAAACTCTCTTCTGAGATAAAAAACCTTAAAAAAGATATACAGCAACTCTTAGAGCATCTAAACAAAATAAACACCCAATTAACAACTCATGAAAATAGATTACAAAACGTTTCTGAGTTAAAAAGCACACTAGCGGACCTACTTAAAAAAATACATTCCTCTACAACAAAAACAAGAGTAAAATCTTATAAAGTTCAAGGAGGAGATTCTTTGGAAAAAATTGCTAGGCTTCACCATGTATCCGTTGAAGCACTTAAAGCAAATAATAAACTGATTAAAGATACTATATTTCCTGGACAGGAGCTACAAATTCCCCATGACACAAAGTGATATAAGTCAAAAAAAAATAGGCATTTTTGACTCTGGATTAGGAGGTCTTAATGTAATGCAAGCAATTTCTACTTGTTTGCCACATGAAAATATCACATATTTCGGAGATACCGCCCATCTTCCCTATGGGAATAAAAGCATTGAGCTAATCACTACTTACGTTTTAGAAAGCATCGATTTTTTACTCTCTCAAGATATTAAGTTATTAGTCATTGCTTGTCATACTGCTTGTGCTGCTTGTTTAGAGATCATTCGTAGTATTGTCAATATCCCTATTGTAGCCGTTTTAGAGCAGGCCATAGAGGAAATTATCGATACTAAACCAAATGATTCTATTGTTGTTTTAGGAACAAGGGCGACAATTTCATCTGGAACTTATCAAAAACAATTATACAGCAAATTGCCCGATGTCTGCTTGTCTTGTGTTGCATGCCCTCTATTTGTTCCTTTAATCGAAGAAGGATATTTTGATCATCCAATCACTCAATTAGCAGTGACGGAGTATTTATCCCCTCTTATAGGAGAGTCAATTGATGCTATATTGCTTGGATGCACCCATTATCCTCTGATTGGGTCTTTAATTCGACAATGCATGGGGAATAAAATCCCCTTATTAGATCCAGCAACTAGATGTGCTCAGACAACAAGGCAGCTCCTATCTAAATTAGATTTATTAAACCAGCAGACAGATCCTGCCAAGTATCAATTTTTCGTATCACAAGATCCAGAGAGATTTTCCGCATTAAGCAAACGATTTTTCCACTATCCCATCGAAAAAACATCCCCACTTATCATGACCCAAGTGCATAAAAAGCGTGAAAAAAATTTAATTTCCCTGCTTGAATTAAAAAATAAACTTAATTTATCCATTGCTAAATGAGGTCAAAAGATGAGTCATAAAAAAAGAATCTTGCTAATCGAAGACGAAGAAGATATTGCAGCGCTAATCAAATTACAAGCAGAAGCATCTGGATACAAGATGCATGTTGAAGTAGATGGTATAAATGGTTATCGCGCTATTGAAAGAGAAAAACCAGACCTGGTCATTCTTGATATCATGTTACCTGGACAAAATGGCTTTGATGTATGCCGTAAAATGAAAGCAAACCCTGATCTACGTGGCATTCCTGTAATCATCTTAACAGCTAAATCAGAAGAGTTAGACATGATTTTAGGCTTAGAATTAGGCGCTGATGATTATGTGCCTAAACCCTTTTCTCCTAAAGTACTCTTTTCCCGCATTAAAGCTGTCCTACGCCGTGCTAAAGAACCGGAAAAAGCACCAAAAATCATTACCTTCGGGGAGTTTTCCTTAGAAGTAGATCGCTATTTGCTCCGTAAAGGAGAAAAAGTAATCACTATTACTTTGTCTGAATTCGGCATTCTACGTCGCCTTCTCACAAACCGCGGCAAAGTGTTAACACGTAATCAACTACTCGACGATATCCATAACGACGATGCCTTTATTGTCGATCGGAACATAGATGTACACATCGCATCTTTACGTAAAAAACTAGGCCCTAACTTTGATTGGATAGAAACAGTACGCGGTGTAGGATATCGTTTTCGAGAATAATTAGCTTAAGATATCCATAATCAATCTATTAGGTTGCAATAATCCTTGTATTTCAATAAATTTATTAACCGATAAAAAAATACAAGGAATGAATTTATGTCCTGCACTGTGCATGTAGTAAGCACAATAATTTCGCATTCGAAAGCGCAACAAAAAAAAACAGACAATAGTTCTGACTCTAAGAATACTTCAATCGCTAAAGGATGGATAAAACATCTAGCAGAAGCAAAACCTGCAAAGGCACTCTTACAAAGAGTCTCTATTGTACAAATTAAACCAAAAGCCCCACAGATCTAAGAATCGCAAAACTCTTAGATCAAAATCACAAGGAGTAAATTTTTATGTCTTCAATAGCTTCAAGTTTACCTTGTCAAGTAGATGGCTTATTAAGAATTTATACATATACTGAGCACAGTGTTTTTTTTGAGTTTGAAAATCAAGAAAAATTACAAAAAGCCAAAAATGCTTTCACCCTCTGCGTTACAAATAGCTCACCTTTACATCTAGGTGAGTCTATTGTGCTTGAACACACAAATTTTGTTTTTAGTGTCTCTGCAGATGCTCCTATTAAATCTGTTGAAGAATTGATCCGCCGTGTAACAGAAATGATAACTACAGAAACGTCTTTGAGAAAAGACCTTCCTGTTGTACCCATTACAATGGAACATCTGATATATAAAGGTTAACCATAAATCTCTTAAATCTCTGTATTAGCCTTCTTTTTCTATTATATTACACCAGATGTAAGAGCCTAAAAGGGATTGGATAATTTGCATCATCATGGGGAGGTTCATGTCTACCCCCACCCGTCATGCAACCATCACAAACCAAGGAGCCTTCAACTTCCTTAGCAAGATTAAATGGTGTAGCGGCGATATCAAGAGCCGCATTTACAACCCAGCCAAAGGGAACTAATGCTTCTAATGCACCACGAGCAATCTGTGTCATTCCCGTGCCGATAGCTTCGTCGTACCAACGTCCAATAATAGCACCTGAACTTGCTTCACGCTCACCAATTGCTAACGTTACGCCAATGATGCCTGTCCCTATAACTGCCCTTACACATCCAGAGACAAGTGACACACCAGGAATATACCCTGAAACGTTCAATACAGCATTATTGACACGCAATGCTGTAACTACAACATTTCTCGCAGCGCGAGGAAATCTAAGATGCTCATGATATTTCTGATTGAAGGTTTCTCGATTGACTGAGCGAATCCCATAAGTATTCGGCATTTTTCTGATCCTTTTATTATGAGTTTTTCAACTAAGCATGCCAGTTTAATATAAAAAGCTCTTTACACATAGATTTTTTTAATTTCTTTTCGATGAAAAATAAGTGTGGCTTGGCTTGAAGGTTAAGCTTTTAGATTTTTTTTATTTGATAAAAAATTTTATGCTTTAGTAAAGTTTTTCTTTATTAGAATCAAAAAAAGGTGCTTGCTTTATGCCTTCCATAAATTCAACATTAACATGTCAAGTAAATGGCTTAGTAAAAGTGTATACATATAATAAGAATGTCTATTTTGCATTCGAAAATGAAGAACAACTAAACCAGGCCAAGAAAAAAGTCACTCAATCATGGGACAGCAATGATTGCCCATTTTTACTGCAAAAAAAACCAGCAGAACCAAAATGCCCTTTGGATTTATTACACTCTTATCCTAAAGAGGCTAGGTTTTCCTTTGGCATTTCCACAAAATCAGAAAAAGAAGAGCTAATAGAACGCATAGCACGTATTATTCATTCAGGAATGTCAACTAAAACAGTTCCTATTACAAAAATCAACCATCCAGAAGAATTAAATTATAAAAACATGTTTTAATTAATTTCTATGCCTGTAATAACCCCCACACTACCCTGTCGAGTAGAAGGATTAAAAACAATTTATGTATGTAATAGTTCTATTTGTTTTGAATTTAAAAATGCAGAACAATTAAAAAAGGCTAAAAAGAAAGCAGCCCTTGTCTATAAAATCAAGCCTGCTTTTACACTGCTTTCGCGCTCTAAAAAGCCTACATTTGCGTTTAGCGTATCCAATAAACCAAAAAGAACTGCTATAAACAATCTTATTCATCCATTTATGTTAAAAGCAGTAAACACAATGGCTACGCAAACCAATAGGAGAAATATACCTATTGCAGACTACATAAAGATGCTTTTTTTAGGACTTTTTTGCTGTTTGTTTTTTTAATAACTCTTTGATTCTATGCAGATCTAGCTGCACTTTTTTTGTTTTATGCTTACTGATAAGTACTTTTCCTGTTGTTTTAGTACGACTCACATACTTAACCTCTGTGATCAGCACCTCTGCTTGGCTTTGTTTGCGGGCTTGGCTAAAATAAAGCGCTAGTTGCATAGCATCTTGCAAAATATTTTCATTGATTAGCTTGGTTTTAATAACTACATGAGAGCCTGCCATAGGAGTTACATGTAACCAGGTATCATTACCATTTGCTATTGTAAAGGTCAGTTTCTCATTCCCTTTAGCATTTTTTCCGACTAAAATGGTGTATTCTTTATCTATAAAAGTGTGAAAACCAGAAGCTTTATTACGCTCTTTTTTTAGAGGTGGTTTTTGATAAGAGGGCTCTATGTTTGGATGGGATAACTCTTTCTGAAGCGTGCGCATTTTCTGATGGATCTCTTCCATAAATGAAGGGTAGAGATCTAATCTTCTCTTCCACTTACGCACCTCTTTAAAACGCAGCTGTAATTGCTTTTGAATGGGAGTCCCTGGGTCCAAAGCTATTTCTATCAAAGATTGGCTCTCCCAATTCATGACTTGTACGCTTTTCATACCAGGTGTTATTTGCTGCAGATGGCTTTTTAACAGCTCCGTTTCATTTTGTAAAACCTGCCAGTTTGTAGCTTGGGCGTACTCTTCTTGATACTTTTTAAGTTGTTTTTCTAGTTTAGCTAATTGACTAGATATTTTTCTGCGCTGCACTGCTAATAGAGCTTGCTCCTCTAATAACTGATAACGCTCCTCTATTTTCTTACTTGTGACAAAAGCGGGAGAATGATGGATAGCAGGTTTTACAAGAGGTTTTTTATAATGAGAAGAAGTGGGTATATTGCTAAGCATAATAGCAAACGAAGAATCTGTAACAGCTAAAATCGGATGATGGTACATAAGCTCTGTAATAAAATAGTATTCTTCAAATTTTAAACAAAGAATACGATCCTCTGAGAGCAGAAAAACTTCCACACACGCTCTTTCTCTTAAGAGTTTATTTACTTGATCTGCAAAAACAGAAGAATAAGGTTTATATTTTTTATTTGTGATGTGAAAGCGACTAAAAGGTTTTTGCACACAAAGCAGTAGCTGAACATGATTAAATACAAATACATAGCTTGTAGGATTAATCTGCATAAATCTTATCAGATTTTTATCTAGAATTTCTTTTTTTATTTCAGGAAGAAGAGAAAGCATTTCTGAATAACTCAACATAAAATCTCTTTTTTAGAAAAAGTTTTAAGATTATTGAACTGTTATAAATATACGCACCTGCAAATATAAAAGAAGAAGGTTGTTAAAGCTTTACGCTAACAACAAACCAAAATCAATCACTTTGTCAAAGTACTCTTTATTAATAACGCTTTCTTGTACTCCATTTACATGAATAAGAACCGGCCTAATCGAACAGAATTTAGGGATCTTTAAACATTTTCTTTTTTCTTCCATTTCTTTAATGATCTTCGGACCTATCCTATTTTTGGAAAATTTAACCTCGCATAAATAAAGACTAAAGCGAGTTTGAATCATATAATCAATTTGGCATCCCGGCTGTTTTAAGGTGGAATTCTGAAAAAAAGGCCCATCCATGATGACCTCCTCTGGGGATAGATGTAACAGACTCCAAATCGTCTTACGATTGTGCGCTACAAGATTTTCAAACTGCAGCCCCATCATGGAATCCCAGCCTGGAAGACGGTTTAATGTTGCACTAGCAAAAGCCTCTTTCTCGATCTTTGAACGATTAGGAGCAATATATTTTAAATAGAATCGAAGATAATTATCACTCAATCGGTAAAGGCTTAATTTACTCTCTTGCCTGCTAGCTAAATTCCAAGTGAAATCCCTCTGTACAAAGCCAGCTTTTACAAGATCATCCAAATGCTTGCTATATGCCCCACCTATTCTTCTTTTCAATTCTTTGCAGATCTGACTTAAGTCTTTAGGACCATCTGCAAGACAAGATATGATCTCCTTATGACTTGCATTTTTCCTAGAAAAAAGATCGGAAAATATCTCATCAAATTCTCTAACTAAAAGACCTCCCCTTGTAAAACAAAGATCTCGAATATTTTGCTCTACAGGTAATTCAGGTTTCATTCGTTCAAGATAAAGAGGAACTCCTCCTGTAATAGACAAAAGTTTAAATTTTTCATATGCTGTGATTCGCTTACTCTTAGGATGCCAAAAGGCATTACAGACGTTTAAAGGAAGCTCTTCAATAACAAGATCAATAGCAATTCTACCCACAAATCCCGTACTACTCAGAATATTTTCTTCGATCCAAGAAGAGATCGAGCCACACAAAGCAAGTATCAACTGCGAATTTTTGCTAAAGTACATATCCCAAGCGGTCTTTAACTTACCTAAAAAATTAGGATCTTTTCCTCCCATCCAAGATATCTCATCGAATACGATCAATACTCGGCCCTTAGTGGTATGTTTAGAAAGATGCCAAAAGAGATTTCCCCAGTCATCAGATTTAACACCTGGCAATCCAGCTCTTTCCAGTTGATAGGCAAACTCATCTCGTTGAGATTGCGCTGTGGTTTTTTGAACAGGAGGCATGCCAGAAAAAAAAAGACTCTTCATTTCTTTTCCGAACTCTGCAAGAAGCCTACTCTTCCCAATGCGTCTTCTTCCCCTAACAACAATCAAACTTGCACATCTGGCATCTAATAGTCCCTTAAGCCTAGCTAGCTCGGTTTTTCGTCCTATAAATTTGGAAAGTGCCACTGCTCATCTCCTGATTTTTTCCATGCACTATACACGTAAAATCAATCAATAAAAAGCTTTTTGGCGATTTGTTGTTAGAATTTCTAGCTGAAAAAGTCGACAACAAATCGTTAAAAAGGCGATTTGTTGTTAGAATTTTTCTATTTTCTAACTGAAAAATTTTCATTGAGATCGGCCTTATCCAATCAGGAAACTTTGCTCAAGTTCATCATTTCTAGTTGGTTTAAAATATAAATTTTTACTTATACTTCTTTCGTATCAAAAACGAATACATAACATAAGTGATTATCCTATGATCTGGGAAAAATGGAGAGCTCAATGACAAACGCAATTATATCATTCGCATCTAACACTTACGCATCACCACCATTAAAACTTAATACGCCTTCCCATATAATTAAGAAAACAGCGGCAGTTGCTATTTCAGGCATTACTTTGATTGCATTAGCCAATCTATCCGAAGTTTCGACTGATCCAATTGTGACCTGTATGAATAACTGTAGGCATATTACAGACAACCCGTTTGCGCTGCTGATCTGTCAGACGCTTCTTTTTATTTTCTAAAAAAAGTAATATAGGTATGAAGATAGCAACTTTTCTAGAAGAATTTCTAATAATTACTCAGCAAGGATTTATTTGCGTTCTCTTTATCAAAACGCTACTTGCCGCCTTTTTTATTTGCGGCGGTACCCAAATGTTTGATTTGAAAAGAAAATCTTCTTTCTTTCATTTAAGAAGAATAGTTGGTCTTTTTTTATTAATATTTGGAGCAAGACTCTTACTCGATGTTCTAGTCTATTCTTAAAGTTTAGTTTTAATCGCAGTTTGTGCAAATATGTCCTGAATTTACAACAACCCCTCTACTGGTAGGACTATTTAAATATTTAAGGATCTGTTGCTTCCTTTATTTCTTTTTGAGGAATTTTTTGGGGCAATCTGAACATCTCCAATAGTCTTTCAATAAAGCTTGTTCGCATATCAATAGCAGTAAGTTTGTTTTCCATGCCGCTAATACGGCCTTCTATGCTATTCATGCGAATATCTGCCTCTTTAAATCGCATGTCCACCTTTTCAAATCGCGCATCCACCTCTTTAAATCGCATGTCCACCTTCTCAAATCGCGCATCCACCTCTTTAAATCGCGCGTCCATTTGCGTTTCCATCTTTTCAAATCGCACATTTACGTGCGTTTCCATCTTTTCAAATCGCATGTCCACGCGCGCTTCCATCTTTTCAAATCGCGCGTCCATCCTGTGAATCATCCAAGTGAATCCACCTAGAGTAGGAATGAGAATGCTTGCGATAACAGTAATGGTTTGAGAGTCTATGCTCATATTTACCTCTTTATTAGGAGAAACAGTATAACAGATTAGCTCTCAAATATACAAGTTGATGTTGTACGCTCTTCTCTGGCAGTTTGCCATTTTTTGCAAATGGTCATCAGCTCCTACGGTCTTTATCTCAAGCGGAATAGATTTAGCTTAAGATAACCCCTGTAGTCATAGGTTTGGATGAGCAATTTCTTCTATTTCCTTTCTATAGATCATAGCACGATTTACTTTTTGTCTCTCATATTTTCAGGCTTAAGTTAGCCACATTTTGATAATTCCAAAAGTCTTTAATCAGATTTGCTCTCAAATATAGAGCAAAGGCATTCCAAGAGTTTAAAAAAATGATACAAAAGGTTTTTCATCTCTAAAGGAAAAACCTTGAGAAAAACCATCTGTTCGTTTAAATCTTGCTATGAACTTACCTTAAAATATGTATGACAACTACACAAGATATACACTCTGATTACGAATTACATACAGAAATAGCCAAACTATGTTCAGAGTATCAAGAGAGCTTTAAAAGCATAACCCGCCAATATGCTTTTTTCCATATTATTTTTTTTCTAATTACTCTTATAGAGCTGTCTATTTTAGTACTGTTTTTTACGTTCCTTACAAAACCTGCAGTCATTGCATTTACCTTAGCAGGGATTTTTCTAACTACATTTTCCTATTTCATGCTGCATTTTTATTTTCAAGCTAAGAAGCCACAACAAATGCAAGATATGCACAATCAATTTATCCAAGATTGTATTCATCACATCTCTTCTTCTCATGATTTAGCAGAATACCATCTCTTTCTCTCTCAAGCATTGCATATCTTTTTAAACACTTTTTCCTACCAAGAGCTCTCCTACTATTCTCTACCTTTTCATGCAAAAACCATTACTTCTTTACTGGAGAAATTTAGTGTGTGGATGCATTGGAAAGACCTTTATTTAATGAAAGAAAAGATCTTGCTCTCGATTATACAGCAGCATATAGAATACGTAAAACTCTATCCAACAGACTTGCAAGCCCATGCAGGCCTTGGCAAAGCCTATCTTGAACTAGCGAGCTTATACTGTCATCCTGATAAAGTTCATGAAAAAAAATTACCTTGGATCTCTCCTGAATACGATTCTGAAGAGTTGCAAACTAAGTTTACCAAGTCTTGTTATCGTGCTATTGAAGAGTTTCATATTCTAGATGCCTATTCTCCAGAAGATCCTTGGGTACATGTCCAACTAGCAGGGATTTATCACAGTTTAGATGAACCTTTAAAAGAGATTGAACACTATGAAAAAGTGCTAGCTGTTGTAGAAAAAGAAGAGCAGATTCTTCTTCGTTTGGGAACTCTATATTTTCAAAATGGTGCAAGTGCTAAAGGGTTGCAACTCTATGAAAAGCTCAAACAAATCAGTGAACAAGCAGCCGCTGAGCTTCTTTCTCAATACGGCTCTTTTAGCTTGTAGCTAATAGCGTTTCCCAATCCAATGAACCGATTAAAATACCCAATAGACAAAGTCCATTAGCCATCCAATTGACTTTTTCGCGATAAAACCATTTGCCCCACAAATTACAAAAAACAATCACTGTAATGGCAAATACAGGAAAAATAGCTGCATGTTCTAAAGAAGTAGAAGCCTCTGTTGATAAAATCATAAAAAATGTACCAACTCCATTGGTAAGTCCTCCATAAATGCCATATTGTAATTCTAGGCGATTGAGTGCTTTAACCCTTGTTTTAAAATAAATAAAGGTCTGGAGAAGGGCCGCTGTAGCATACATGATAGGCATAAACCATTGGCAACACGCTTCACTATTTTCAAAAGGGAAAAAAAGCCCCCTTTCTTCAGGAAAATTAATGCAAAGAGCGCGCCATTGAAAAAACAGTAAAAATAAAATATGTAAAAAAAAGGTGACTGTCATAAAAATGAGCCATTTTTGAAAATGAAAAGACCTAATAGCGCTATAACCCGCCCAAAATAGCCCAATCACCATAAGAATGGAGCCAAAAGCATTCCATGTTGTGTAAAAATAACCAAATTTACTTCCAAATAAAAGCACCATCGCTACCATGGGTAAGACGGTAGAAGCATTTAATGCAGCAAAAGTGAGCCCAGGAGGGCCTGATTCTAAAGTTTTACCAAGTGATGTAAGCATGATAGAGAGAATAATTCCTGCAATTACAGCGAATAAAGCCATGGAATAGCTCCAAGAAAAATCTGCCATGCGAATAGGGTTGAGGAAAACAGCAATAAGAGAAATTACACTTAGCATAATCATCAGAAATCCTTTTGTAGAACCTCCTGAGTCAATGCTACGACGCATAAAAAAGTTACTGATCGCTACAAAAAACGAGGCTAATAACATCAATTGTATTCCCATATTCCTCCGAAAAAAATAGGTGCAGATGAGTTTGAAGAAAAAATGTTTTTTTGTTCAACATTTGAAGAATATTGTATCGTGAATATAATTTAAAAAAAATTCAAGTGGGAGAAAACTGCGTGAAAAGAAATACTTTTTTTCTATCATTGATTGCTTTACTGGCCTTAAGTTATCTACATGCAGATCAAGATGATCCTGTCTTTAGAGAAAGTATTGAGCTCAGACAAATTGCCGATTATTGGAAAGAACAAGAGTACACCTTAGCTAAAGAACGAATCTACCAATTTTTAGAAATCTATCCAACGACTGTTTTTAAAGAGCAATTATATGCAATGCTTGCGGACCTTTTTGTAAAAGAGAAAAATTACCTAGCGGCCATAAATTTTTATCAAAGAATTCCTTTTGAAAAAAAATCGCAAACCAGTTTATTTCACCAGGTCTATTGCCTCTATCAGCTAGGTCTATGGGAAGAGGTAATTAACCAAGCTCCGCATGTAATGAAACACGCTAGCACAACTAAAGAACAATTAGATACAACGCGCTTTTCTTTTGCAGAGGCTTTGATGCAAACCGCACTAAAGATCGAAGATTCTTCTCATAAAAAAGAAGTGCTTTTGCAAGCTGAATCTGAGTATAAAAGACTGCTTAGCACCCGCTATGCTTGTGATTCTCTCTATTCTCTAGCTCATATCAATGTTCTTTTAGAGAATCCCATCCAAGCAGCTAATCTCTATCTTATGCTAGCTGAAAAAGACTCTGAAAATAAAGAGCAGTACTGGTTCCAAGCAGGCTATTTACAAATGAAAATAGATCCGGATAAAGCCATTGAAAACTTAGAAAAGGTGTGTTCTTTAAAAAAAGAAAAAGGATCTCAAGCAGCTCATCTATTATTACAAATACTCTTTCAACAAAAAGAGTATAGCAAATTACTTGTTATGCGAGAGCAACTGAGCGACCTCATCGTTTCAGATTCGTTAATTTCCTATTATACAGGTAAAAGCCTGTATCAAACTAATAACCCCGACCAAGCAATCTTTTTTCTCATACAATTTCTCGAGAGTCCAAATATAGATGCTTCTTACGAAAAAAGCGCTATAATCACCTTGATTTCCTGCGCAAAAATTACTAAAAACTGGTCTCTTTTAGAAGAAAACCTTGAATACTTAACGCACTCTTTCCCTCAAGATACGCAAACATTAGATCTCATTTTGATGTATGCCCAGTTATGTAAACAGGATAAAAACTGGGAGAAAATGGCTGAATATTTACAAAAACTATTAGAACTATCTCCTGATCATCCACAAAAAGAAACTTTGATTTACGAGCAAGCTCTTTGCTCTATTCACGAACAAAACTTAAGCCAAGCCATTCAGAAGATTCTAGAATTTTTAGAAAATTTTCCCCATTCTGTTTACACAAAACCAGCATGGCGTCAACTTTTAAATTGTTGTATGCAGGATTTAAAACATTCTTCTTTAGATCTATACTCTACAAAACAAGCTATATTCATCACTTATGCAACAAAAGCTTTGGAGAAAGAAGAGCTTTTTTCTGATGAAGAAAAACAAAAAATGCACTGGTTGCTTATTCAATCCCTCTTTGAGCAAAAACAGTATCAAAAATCTCTTAATGCATCTGAAAAATATATAGAGCAATATGGGAGCTCATCCGACACGTATCTATTCACAGCTCTATGTCAAGAATATTTAGATGTAGATGCTCTTCAAATAGCAGAAAACTTTGAAAAGGCACTAGCAGATCCTAAATCCACACATGGACGTATTTGCAATCGTAAGCTTTACAATTTGTACCTATCCGCAGCACAAGAAATGCCTGAAAATTTAAGTGAGGCTCTTTTTTTAAAAGCAGCAAATTGCTTGTTTGCCAATATAGATGAGACCATAGAGTTAAATAACCTCGACTGGCTGGCTCACTTTTACTATCAGCAATTTGAAATTGCAGAAAAAGAAAAAAAACATTTTTATGCTAAACGAGCCAAAATCTCTTTTGAAAAACTTCTCGACCATAGCGCTCTACCTGTTGAATCTTGGTTAGAACTAGAGGTGTTAAAGCTTTGCGCTTTATATGATTATCTTGGAGAAAAAGCAAAAAAGGTTCCTCTTTTAGAAATTCTAACACAGCAGCAAAAAGAGTTTTCTTCAATAGAATGGAAGTGGCAAAGAAGAATGCTCTTTGAATTAGCTATTTCCTATCAAGAGCAAAAACGCTATAAGGAAGCACTCAAAGTATATGATAACCTTATTGATTCTTCCAAACACGTATTATCTTACTATGGAAGTGCTGCTCTTCTAGAGAAAGCGCGCTTACAATTTTCTCTACTCTCTGACCAAGAAAGACAAGAGGGCTCTACAGATATTATAGCTATTTGCGATGCATTAAAAGAAGTGCAAATTAGAAAAAAACTTCTATCAGAACCTCTTCACTTGGAAGCTGCTTTGGAATACATCGAAGTAAAAATCTGTATATCTTCTAGACCTTTAGAAAGGAAATTAGAATTACTTTTGCAGATGAGAGATGACTTTTCTCTAACAGAGGACCCATCTGTTCAACACTACCTCTCGACACAAGATCTTTTTCCAGATAAAATACAATTGTACCAAGATTATTTAAGCTTTATTGATTTAGAGATAATCTCTATAAAAGCCCAATTAGCTAGAAAAAATCAACGTAAGAACATTTATCAAAAATTGAAAAAACACGCTCTTGCCAAACTCGATGAATTAGAAGAGAAAACCTTGCATGACTCATTACAAATGAGAGTTCAATTGAGTAAAGAGGCTCTACAAGATATTTTATGACAGCACGTTTAAAAAATCGTTTCATTTTTCTCTCTTGTCTTCTTTTCTCTCTTGCTATGCATGTAGCTTGTATATGTATCCTTTATTCTTTTTCTTTTCATAAACAGCATAATCTCTCTGCACTTTTTTGGTTATCCTCATCCAATCCTCATCTTTTACAAATAGATGAGGAGAACAAAGAAAATACTTTGCAAGAGGTCTTTGAACAAATTGTAGTGGTACCTTCAAACTATCAAACCCCATATGATTTACTCTCATCTAATCGCTCTCTTAAGCTAGCTCCTGATCTAGAATTAGTGGATTCTTTATCTCTTGTAAAGAGAAGTCCTCTATCTTTTCCCGTAGAGGAATCTTCCTCTCTAACCTCTGTTTGCTTGCCAAAGTTAGAAAGCGAGCCTCTTTTAACTTCTCCTGCTAACCCAATGGATTCTTTTATTAATAAGAAACCAGAAATCGATCCTGTAATGCAAACAACATTAGCTCCTCAGTTACTACCACAAGTATCGGAGAATCTGAATGATAAACAGCAACTATCCTTACCTAAAGAAAATCTGAGCGCAACTATCTACAAAAAAGATTTAAAATTCTCTTTAGTAGCTCCTGCTATAAATCTATCCATTCAAAATACTTCTCCTATCACAGACCCTAATCAAATGGATCAAATAGCTGCTCAAATGAAAAATCCTCCTGCTCTCTTTTCAAAAATAGAAAATTTGGAAGTCATGCGTCATTTTTTACCTGAAATCTCCTCTGTTTCTCGTTTGAAAAGTTACAGCTTTCCTTCTTTTGCTATTGCCAATGATTGGAATCACCTCTTCGAAACACACGTGAGCTACACTCCTCAAGATAAGGGGTATGTGTTTTCAGTTGAGCTTTTTCCTAAACGAGATTTAAGTCACTATCGCTTAAAACAACATATCTGCTTTATTCTAGATCGTTCCAGTTCTGTTCCTAGACATCGCTTTGCTGTTTTTAAAAGAGCAGTTCTAAAAGCATTAGCAAGTATGCAAGAAGAAGATAGCTTTAATATTTTTATCATTGATAAAAAAGTAACCTGTTTTAATACATCTAAGCTCAAAATTTCCAAACACAACATTCGCCGGGCAGAAGAATTTTTAGAAGCGCAAGCATTTGGTAGCAGAGCTTCCTCCTCTGATATTTATAAAAGCTTAGAAAGCCTACTTTTAGATCTATCTCAACAAGAGATAGTTTGTAACGCTATTTTATTGACCGCTGGTAAAAACACATTTAATTCCACACTGCAACAACAAACGGTTAAGAAATGGCTAGAAAACAAGCAAGGCCACATAACGCTTCATACCGCAGCTGTAGGAAGAGAAAATGATCTGACATTTTTTAATCTTATGAGCACTAGCAGCGGAGGCTTTCTGGTTTATTCCGACACACATGCTTCTTTCCCACGCAAACTAGCCAAGTTAGTGTTAGACTTAAAAGATCCGCTTCTAACACACCTTACTCTTTCAGCTAGACCCTCTGATGTTACTACTTCTGTGGACTTAAGCCCCTCTTCTCAATCGGTTCTCTACCAAGGAACTCCTTATACAATCACAGGGTATATAGATGATCCTTGTACATTTGAATTATCCATCCAAGGCAAACAACAGCGCCAATGGATCGCTATCAAAAAAACCATCTCCTTTGCTGACGCAGAAGAAGCTGACTCTTCTTTAGAAAACCAGTGGAAAATGACAAAAGCACATGCGCGTTTTTTAAAAGAAGGTAAAAGAGATTTACTCAGTGACGCGGAAAAAGTCTTAAAAGCCCGCTTTGAAGCAGCATTCGAATGAGCTTACGTATTCTAGGTGGTGATTTTCGCGGCCGCTTGCTTAAATCTCCTAAAACTAAGCTAACCCGTCCTACCCTAGCGGTGCTACGCAAAGCGGTATTTGATATTCTTCATAGTAAGATTGAAGATGCTCTTTTTTTGGATTTATTTGCAGGATCAGGAGCCATGGGTATAGAAGCTTTGAGTCGAGGCGCCTCCCATGTCACTTTTGCTGATAACAATTCAGTAGCAATACGCTGTCTAAAAGAAAATATTCAACTACTACACTTAGAAAAACAAAGCTCCATTTTGCTGTGTAGTTATAAACAAGCTTTAAACCAATTAATTAAAAAAGAGCTCCAGTTTGATATCGCCTACATCGATCCTCCTTATGAACTCTCTCTTAAGACAACTATTTTACAAGAGATTCTTGCGTTGTTTGATAGCTCTTGTTTAATCAAACCTAGTGGAATTGTCTTTATTGAAGAAACCACTCATTCTCAGTTTGAGCTTAAATCATTTACATTTGTGAATGTGAGGAAGTTCAGCGGTACACTTTTACAGCAGTATCAGAAGACCTACTAAAGAGCAATGTCTTTAGTAGGGTTAAAAAAAAGAGACTATACTTCTTTTCCTCTTTCATAAAAAGATTCTATCACTCTTCCATCCTTTTCGTATTTTTTCTTCACACCATGTAGCTCATCTTCGATAAAGGTTTGAGAAATATAAGGAGAGCCGTCATCGTAGAATTTATTAAACCTACCATGCCGTTTACCTTCTTGGTATTCCGCTTCAAACACAAGAACACCTGCTTCATTCCATTCTTGATAAAGACCATTCATAAGGTCATTTTTATAGGCTACAAGTTTGGCAAGCTCTCCGTTCAAGTAGTAGGTTTTCTCCAGACCTTCTCTTTTATCTTGTTGATAAGGTGTTTCTACAAAGGGCTTTTCATTGGGATAGTATTGCAGGCATACCCCTTCTTTGTTATCTTGATGAAAATTTACCACTACCAATAACTGCCCTTCCGGCGAAAGTATTTTGGCTATTCCCTCTTTTTTTCCATTTACATAAGGAGTAATACCTACTTTTGCCCCTGCTTCGTTATATTCTATGACCTCTTTTTCTAATTGATCATTTACGAAAAAAGACTCAAAAGCTTTGGTTCTTGCAAAGTACTCATTTGGCGGATAATACACTTCGTGAATACCGTTTCTTTGATTATCCTTATAGTGGTAAACAACTTCTCTTCCATCAGGCAATTTTTCAAAAAATCGCCCATCAAGCTTCCCTTGATTGTAGTTAGCCTCTTCTACTAAAATTCCATCAGCGGACCAAATGGCTTTACTTCCGTGCATTTGGCCATGTTCATAATGTACGCACGAGCAAAGAGCCCCATTTTGATGATATACTCTTTGTTCACCATGCATTTCCCCTTTGTCATCAAAAAATAAATGCTGGGCAATTTGTAAAAGTTTTGTGTCTGCATTAACCACACCTTTTTCCTGTAACTGCTGCGTTGAGTAATACTCTTTGTGTTCTCCTACAGGAAGACCTTGTTTAAAAGCTTTAATCGCACAAGGGCTGCCGTCTTCATACCAAGTTTTCATGGTTCCTTCTAATAGATCATTAGAGTAGCTCACAAGCGCTTTTTGTTGACCATTTGGATAATACTCTTCATGTACACCATTGAGTTTTCCTTGATCATCATAATGTGTGATTTCTCTAAGAAGCTCTTTGTTCCACCAAGCTTTTACAACACCTACTAACTTATCTTGATCGTAGTTAGCGGATACAATCAGCTCTTTTTTGTCATTCCACTCTTGGTATAAACCCTGTTTTTTTCCCAAATCAAATCGAATGCTTAATTGTAAAACTCCATTTTCATGCCAATGTTTTTGTTCTTGGTCCAATTTACTCAGTACATGGTGTTCCTGAGTTTTAAGTTGTCCATTTTCATACCATTGCTCATAAAGACCATCTAAACCTTTATTTTTGAAAGTAGCTCTTTGCGCGAGATTTCCATTCTCATACCATTCTTCATAAAGCCCTTCTTTTTCATTCTCTACATACAAGGCTTTTAATTTGATTTGCCCCGATGGATAGTACTCTTTTTGTTCCCCATTGAGCTTTCCTATATTGTAGTTATATTCTACTTTAAGATTTCCATTATCATGCCACTGCAGATATTCCTGATGATTTTTATCGTCTAGTAGAGAGTACTGAGCAATGAGTTGTCCTTTGTCATTACATTCCATGATAGGTTCTATCGTATTGCCTTTCTCATCGAAATGCGCAGATAAAATCTGTACACCATTCTCTGCTTTGCGCCAGTGTTTCCCAACTGGCTTACCGCTCATGTAATCACCCTCTCCTAGTAATTTACCCTCCGCACTAAAAAAACTCTCTTTACCCTCTTTTAAACCTTCTTTATAGGCTACCTTATAGCTCTCTTGTCCATTAGCATGATATTTGACATGTAGTCCTACAAGCTTTCCCTCACAAAAATCTTGAACCTCTTGAATCACCTCATCTGGTGTATAGGAAATAACCGCAGGATCTCTACCATTGGAATGAAGAGTTCCATTTTTATATTGAAGAACGGTTTTTTTCCTACCAGTTGGATGCCATTCCATTGCACACCCATGAGGAACACCTTCTTCATAAGGAATGACAGCAGCGCGTTTTCCTTTCTCGTGATATCTAGTCACCTCACCGATAATCTTGCCATTCTCATAAACCACCTCTTCTGCCTTTTCTGCATTTGGATGATAAGAAACCATTAATCCATCTCTTTGTCCCTGCTTAAACCCACAAGTCCCTTGCAATGTTCCATCTGGATAAAAAAGCTTCATGGTTCCATGCAATACACCACGATCATAGATCATTTGTTTCTCTAATTTCCCTTCCGCTGTAAAAAACAAACACACACCATGAGGTACAGCTTTTAACTCCTCCCCATCTTCTATTACAGACAGATCTGTTTCTGTTTTAACTTGTCCATTGGGATAGAGCAAAATCTGCTTAACAACTTGACTCGGTTCCCGATCGTAGAACACCACTTTTTTAGGACTTGAATTAGGATAGGTGTCTACAACCTTAGAAGACCAATGAGGTTGACGCATTTTAGGCGCAACTTCATTACCAAAAGACATTCTTGCAAACAAAAGACAAAAGGTTAAAAAGACAATTCTTAGCATAAGAGGATCTCCTTGAAATAACTATTTTTTCACTTAAGCATAAAGCAGCTGTCTCTTTCAGACAAGCTCTTAAGAGGTCACAAAATAGGCCCTTTATCTAAAATAAAATTTTTTAAATGATTTTGAATAACAATAAATATAAAAATTGACTTAAAATCATTTAAAATTAATACTATCTGCATGCAAACTTAAATTAAAAGGATGAATTAATGACCTTATCTATTATAAAAAACACTGCTTTAGGACTAGCAGCTGTGCCTATCATAGAAAAAGCTAGTAATTTGCAACAATTTGAAAAAGGGCGCGTTCACTATGCAGATGAGGTCATTTCTAGAATAAGCCTTATTACTTTAGTTAAAAATTTTTATAACATTACTCTTCGTGAAAATGAACAAAGCCTGCTTTCCACCAAGAAAACTCTAGCAACTATATCCATCCCCTGTGTATTAGCACTGCTAAAAAGTTCCTATGCTTCTCATTATATAAACCCGCAGATAGTAAGCATAGCTATTCGCATAGAAAAATACACAGGCAAGCTCTGTTACATGGCCTCTGTTATAAATGCTGTTGCATTGATCAGTTTTGGCCATCTAATAATTGGCTATACAGCATTAACCGTTTTTGCTTTAGATCTCATTACTTCTTCTACTTTCATCCAATCACACATCCCCTCATTCAATAAAACACGAATAATTTTTGTAAAATACATCAGTCCCTTTGCAGAGTTAACAGCCGGACTAGCAACAAGAGGCTACTTAACCATTGGTCTTGCTTTATTCGGATTATATGCTCTTTTCTCTGAAGAGTATCATAAAACAATAACAAGAGCTATAGAGACACCCCCTTCCATAAAAAGCCTTGAGGACTTCAAAAACCTTTGGAATGATTTACAACAGCCGCCATCAAATCTCTGTTTTGAAATGAATAGAGAAAGAGTTCCTCAAATACAAATACCAAGACTCGATCCTTCCCAGTATCCTCCAAGTAAAATTTTAGAAATTTTTGATACAATTCATTGGGGAGAAGATTTTGAAAAATCATTATGGAATAGAGTCACCGGTATAGCTGAATCTGACCCAAAAAAAGTTTTTAAAGATCTTGAAAATGCTAACTTAGAAAAAAAAGCTCACCGTCAAATAGAACTACCTCGAGCAAAAAAAATGGCAAGAGAATGGCTACAAGCCGTTTTAGATGAGACCACTAAACAAGATCTTGCTTTTTTTAAGCAGCATATTTGCAAAATGCTCTTAGAACATAAAGATCTACTAGAGAAAAATCCAAGAAGCCTAGAGGAAAACCAAAAAAAGCAATCCCACGATCTCTTTAAAGGATTGTTAACCCTCATTTTTGGTAGTGGAGGAGAATGCCACGTTGCCCAAGACATGAAAATTAAAGAGGCTTATCTAGAGATTTACAAAGCCAGTAACAAAGAAGCCAACCAGTCGCCGTTTTTATTAATGCTAGAACTTGCCTATAAAAACACAACAGAACAAGCCTTTAAAGATATACTCAATCCTATTTTACAAAAAACACTCGAATCCCATGTTCAGCAAGCAAAAATAGTTGTTAAACTTACTCGAGAAGAGCTTAGAAAAAACTGGAAAGAGCAACCCTCAAGCATATGCCAGCTAGCTCTTTCTGCAGTCCATTATTTATTAGCAGAGCGCCAATTGTTTTCATGCAAGACAGCTCAAGAAACTTTGGATCTTAATTCTGTACATAATTTTACTCGGGTTGCAAGGTTATTTGGGAAGCCTTTTAATATTGCCTCAGAAACAGATGAAGTAGCCGAACGAACCTTTTCTAGCATTGCAATGAATCCAACAGGTAGCGGTTTTGCCCAGGGTCTCAACCTATATATACCTTTATCTTTAGGGAAATTCTATTGGGATGTACAACTAGAAAAAATTATTCAGCCTTGGCTCATCACTCATTTTAAAGAACAGGCCTATTTCCAGTTAAATGATCTAACGCAATGGTTTCATAATTCATTAGAAGGATTTAGAACAGATAGCAACACAGAAGAAATTGATACTATGCAAGAAGAGTTGCAGAAGATAATCCCAGAGGTCAATGGAGTTAAGCTTGCAAAATATGAGAGAAAGGGAAATGGGAACGTCCTTATTCCAACAACCCAGGCTTTACTGGCCTTTGCCTATGGTATTAACTTATTAAAAAAGAAAGACCCAAACACTCCAAGTTTCTTTAATCACATCGATCAAGAACTACGTGTCACTGAAAATAAAGATTTTGATTTTACGGGTATTGAAAAAATTACACAAAGGATTCCCTTTATACCTGAAAACATACGAGAGAAAATAAATGACCCATTTGAGAGAGCCCAAATAACAGGGGCGATATCTCGTTTTCGAAAGGACTTGACTCAAAACATAGAGAAAGATGTTCTATTCTTTGCTTAATAACTATATTTGATCCCTATAAAACCTTTAAACAGGGACTACTCTATTCTTATTTCATTTAAAATATCTAGTTTTATTTAAACCTTTATACATTAGTTAATGTATTCTGAAATAATCTTGTTCATTTATTACTACTTATTTTATGGTCGGAATATCGATTACTTTTTATTTATTATAATTTAATTATAAAAATTATTTTTCCATCTAAACCAATACTACTTTAGTATTTTAAAAATTGGAGTAATGCATTATGGCCTCTATAATACCAAAAAATGCTCCTTTCCTGTATCCGTCAAGTGAGAGTAAAGAAATAGCGTCATTCAACTCTACCAATACAGATAAAAAAATATCCGCTATTGCAAATGACACATTAGAAAAAAGCAGTACCAAATGGTACGTTAAGCTACCTCTTGCCCAAAATAGAAAGCCATCAGTTAATGCAACATGTTTAAGCCTGATGCCAGAGCTCTCTGAAATAGGCAAGCAAGAAAAAGCATTTAACATGACTCTATTAGATGTTGCTGGTGCTAAAGAAGCTCTTAAAACTCCTAAAAAAAAGATTCCTCCTAAACCACTACCTAGATCTAATAAAACATGTTTAAGTCCAAGGCCAGAGCCTTCTATAGTTGTTAATGCTGAAAATACTCCTAGCCCTCCATCTCAAGAGAATAAACCTGAATTCAAGTTTGTTTCTTCTGAGACTGTTCCAACTTTGCTTAAAAGTTCTTTTCAAATGAAGGGCACTAATCTACAAGAAGCGACTAAAGATCTGGGAACCAATTCATCGTTTAGCAACACCGAAGAAAATATAGAATCTAAAGAAGCGATTCCACAAGAAAAGCTTGATGATTGGGCTGGTGTGGATCAAATACTTAGCGAATGTTTTGAATTCCTTAAGGACAAGCCTTCTTAAACCTTTTCTAAAGAACCAGAATGCTATTTTAGTGCTTGTTGATCTCTTTTAAGATAACATCAGCAAGCACTTCTTATTAATCTTTGTAAAATTAATATATAATTTAAAACATTATTTCTGTTTTAATAATTAAAAATATTAATTATTTACTGTTTAATAAAAGTATTATAATATAAGTAAATATAACGGATCATGATCTACAATCCACAAACAATAACAACCTTATAAATTAATCTAATTATTCTAAAAAAATTAATAATGGTTTTATTTATGACTGTTCCTGCAATTTCTTCTACCTCAGGACCCACCTATGAGAACATCCAAAATATAACTCTTTGCGAGAGAGTCTCTAAGATATTCTCTAGCTTATATGAGAGAATATCTAATCTTTTTTCTAGAAAGCCAAAACAAATGAAGAAAGAAATAGAGCCTATTTATGATGTCCCTAAAAATAATCGACCAGTAAAAACCTTAACTCTTTACGAGAGAGTGTCTAAATTCTTTTCTAGAGGACCCAATCGATTAGAGCTGCTAGAAGAAAGAGTGAATAGGGAGAATTCTCATTTAAATCTATTTACAGCTCAGTTACAACAAGTCACTCAACAGCAACATCATTATATCTGTGTAAATGTAAAACGAATTGAGCATCTAGAAGCTTGTGTTTATGCTCTAAAAGACATGGTAAATACTAAAGAAGTCCAAATCAACTCATTAAAAGAAACCATTCTTTCTCTGGAAGAGGAACTTTATTCTAATAGAACACAAGTTAGCCAAGACAGTGGCTTTTCAGAATCCCCTTCTATGGAAAAAAAGCACAGCCTCCTCTTAAAAGCAAAGTCATACCTTGGAACTAAAATAGGGTAGAGAATCATTAATTGTGCCAGGACTTGAAAAGGGACACCCTAGCACAATCAATGTCGCAAAAAAGAGATAAACAGCTTAAATATTCCCCATTTAAGGGGATTATTAAAAAACTATTAAAACCCTATCCAGCAAAGAAGAATCCCGTATATTAGAGGGAAAATTCCATTTAGCCTAATAGAAGAATGCGAACTCATTGTGCATTTGACTAAAAGCTGTGGAAAAAACAGGATCATGAGACCACGAATTAAAAACAGCCAACCCAATAGGGAAATCAATACAAATAAACTCATATCCCAATAGTTATATTCATTAAGAATAAAAAGACCGATTAGTAGATTTAAAGATCCATGACAATAAAAAATCGCCGGTGTATTTTTCATAGATGTCATAATCTTATGAGCATTGTGATGATAAAATAACATCCACAATCCTAAAATTAATAAAAAGGGACCAAAAACTCTGGCCAACCCTATTGCCGTATCCACCCTTACCTCCTTAAATTTAAGTGTAGCTAATAAACTTCAACTTAAGGATTAAATAAATTAGTTGTCAATATATTGCTTATATGCGCTTATATTTACCAATTAATTCTGTTTGTGCAATAACATGTCCTTGCATAGCCTTCTCTACTTGTTTTTTATTAGCTCCCTCAGATAGATCTAACTCACAATCAAGAGCATAGAGTTTAAAAAAATAGCGATGCTCTCTATCGGGAGGGCATGGTCCTTGATAGCAAAGTGTTCCACCTGTATTTTTCCCGATAATTCCTTGAGGCATACTATCTTTAGGGATATGGGTGGTAGTTGGGGGGATGTTAAAGACAACCCAGTGGTCCCACATACAGTCTTTGCGAACAGATGCAGGAACATCTGGATCATCCATGATTAATACAAGACTTTTTGCTTGGAGAGGAACCTCTTTTATGATCAGCTCTGGATTTATATCATTGCCATCACAGCTATATTCTAGAGGAATCGATTCCATGTGATTAAAGGCAGAAGAGAGTAATTGCATAACTACCAATTTTATCTAGGTTTTTCTTTTACGCAGTTTATGAGAAATCCTTTTTGCAAATCAATCCATAATCCCTTTTTTTCTTGTTTAGCAAAATAAATCAGCCCTCTTGGGTAAATGCGTCCATTAGAGAAGATTTCCCATTTTTTATTCTTGATCAGTTCTTTGTTGTACTTGCAAATCTCTACGGCAGAAAGAGAATATTTCTTTTCTCTATTTAGAATGGAAGTAGGAAAAGGCTCATCGGAATGAATCCTGTAATAATAGATATCCTTTTCTAAAAAGATCTCAAAAGATAGATCTGTTTGATAAATCAAGGCAAGAGATTGTGCATTTTGCAAAGAGGAAAGGCAGTCAGCTACTTGATTGTTAAACCTATAGTCAGAGATCATACGAAAAATCTGCCACCCACTGATAGAGGCCATCATGCTAAAAATACAGATTGCAATCATTACCTCTAAAAGGGTAAATGACTTTCTATCCTTCGGATTTTTTACTGAAATCATCATTAGGCGCCTGCAGCTCTGTTAAACGCTTTGAAGTCACGCTAATTTGGTCGCCTTTTTCTTCAATCTTAAAGGATTCTCCCCAGCCATCTTTTAAGATATTTTCTGCATTTTTTACCATACCTGAGTTTTTTAAGTAGGTTTCTGCCTTAGCAACTACATCTTCAATAGAAGCTCCTTTAGCCACTTCTAACATGAGGGTGTCTTCAATAAGTTGTATAGCTCGCTCAGTTTTAAATACCTTTCCTTTATCAAGACTTCCTTTCATGCTAAATCCAAGAACGCTGCTAATGAGTCCGATTAAGACAATGACAATCATAATCTCTAATAAAGTGAGCGCTTGTTTTTTTTTCATAGAACTTCCTCTTTTTAATTAAAAGAGCCCACATCGGTTAGTGGAATAAGAATAGATAAAACCACAAGACCAATGATAGCTCCTAAAGCAATCAACATAATAGGTTGCAAAAAAGCTGAGATCTGTGCAAGGTGTTTTTCCAATTCTTCCTCATAAATTTTAGAAAGGTGAAAAAAAGCCTCCTCCATTTTTCCCGTTTCTTCTGCAATGGAGAGCATTCTTGTCATTAAAGCAGGTATAATGGGATGTTCATTATAGATCCATGAGAGCTTTTTTCCTTGCGCAAGCTTTTGCTGTGCGTCGATTAATACTTTTTCTAGTAAAGGATGTTTGATTGTTTTCTTGACTAAAGTAATCGATTCAATCAATGGCACCCCAGCGCTGAGCAACATAGCCATAGTACGCGATAGACGCAAAAGAGTATTATGAAAAAGAAGAGTACTTACATAGGGCAACTTAATCAAAATAGGATAGATAAGTTCTTTGAAATACTTTTTTAAAGCTAGTAAAGTTGCTGTACAAAGGATCAGTATGAATGAAAAAAAGGACCAAATATGCTGATTGAGTTGATTGCTCAAACCAAGCACAAAGGCAGTAACAGGATGCAAAGATCGATCTTGAAATAGCTCTTTCATAGAAGGAATGACAAATAACAGCAGTCCTAAAACAATCAGAAAAGAAAAACAAAAAAGAACACTTGGATAAGTAAGCGCAGATTTTAATTGCTTTCTCATCACCTGTTGATGTGCAATAATTTGGACAAGTTGCTCAAAAGTAGAAACCAAGTTTCCACTTTGCTCTGCAATATGCACCATGGAAATATAGATAGTATCAAAAGTATGAGGATACTTTTTTAAGGACTCTGAAAGAGGATAGCCTTCTTTCAAACGATGGCAAAGATCTAAAAATAAAGAATGTGCCTTGTGACGTACGTATTTTTCTTCAATGGTTAATAAGCTCTCATACAAGGGAAGTCCTGCTTTAAGTAACTGAGAGAGCTCTTTGGTAAAGATGAGTAGAAGAGTTGGAGCTAAAACCAGTTCTTTTTGTTTATTCTGTAGATGCGTTAAAGAAGTAATCAGAAATTGTTGCTTACGCAGTTTTTCCTTAGCTGTTTCCAAACAATCCGCATCAATAGCACCTTTAATCTCTTTGCCATTAGTAGTAATTGCACGATAGCGAAATAAAGGCATCTAACACTCCAAAATCTTAGTCACTCTCAATACTTCAGAAGTAGTGGTAATCCCTTTTTGGACTAAAACAGCTCCTTGCTGCCGTAAACTACTCATTCCTTGAGCTAAAGCTACCTTTTGCAGCGTAGTTGCATCTGCTGAGAGAAGCAGCTGTTGTCTAACCAAGTGATCTACATACATCAGCTCATAAATAGCATGTCTTCCCTTAAAACCAGAGCCATAACAAACCTCACAGCCATTCCCCCGATAAAGACCATCCTTTACTTCCCTTCTGCTAAGACCTATCTCTTTGAGTTCTTGATCAGAGGGCAGATACAGAGCAATACAGTGGGGGCAAATCCTTCTTACAAGACGTTGGGCTAATACTCCTAATACAGAAGAAGAGAGTAGATAAGGCTCAATACCCATATCCACTAAACGAGTTAATGCTGAAGGTGCATCATTGGTATGCAATGTGCTAAAAACCAAATGCCCGGTTAATGCGGACTGAATAGCAATCTCTGCGGTTTCTTTATCACGAATCTCCCCAATCATAATGACATCGGGGTCTTGTCTGAGAATGTGTCTTAATCCTGTGGCAAAGTTGAGATTAATTCTAGGATTTACTCCAATTTGGGCCATACCGGGAAGTTTATACTCAACGGGATCTTCAATAGTCATGATATTCATTTCAGAAGAGTTAATTTCTGATAGAGCGCTGTATAAAGTCGTTGTCTTTCCACTACCAGTTGGCCCCGTGACTAGCACAATTCCTTCGCTTAAACGAATCAATTTATTGAATGCGCTCAGCAGAAAAGGATCCATCCCAATTTTATCTAGCCCAAGAGATACATTATTTTTATCTAAAATGCGCAGCACAATCCTCTCTCCAAAAGCAACGGGTACGGTGCTTACCCGAAAATCGATCTGCCTTTGTCCCATATGCAGTTTAATTCTTCCATCTTGAGGTAGTCTATGTTCTGCAATATCTAACCGAGCCAATACTTTTATTCGCGTAATGAGTTGGGTTTGTAATTCTAGAGGGGGGGTATGGCGCATATGTAGTACGCCATCTACTCTATAACGCACCTCTAAGCCTTGTTCTGCTGGTTCAAAATGGATATCTGAAGAACCCTGTTGTACAGCTTCTGCTAAAATGACATTTAAAAGATGAATAACAGGAACCTCACTTGCGCTCTCTAATAAGTCATACCCTTCTTGCTCTTCTAAACAACCCTCTTGGTTTTGTTGCAGGCTTGCAATATATTCCGATGCTTCATTCTCTTTTTGATGAAAGAGCTGTTCGATCGCTTTTTCAAAAGCTCCTTGAGTTGTAAAAACCACCTGCGTATCTTTTTGCGTGATAAATCGGACCTGTTCTAAAGCTTCTAAATCAAAAGGATTTAGCATAGCAACAAGTACCTTCCCTATTTGCTCTTCCACTATTACTAGCTGATTTTTGCGAACAAAAGAGTAGGAAAGAGGAGAAATTTTATTTTTGATATAAAAAAAATCTGAAAGGTCTGGATAGAAAGCAATTTCTAGTTCTTTGACTTTTTCTTCCACATTTCCCATGGAGGGGCGCGCTTTAATTAAAGAAGCAGAAACTTCTCCCTGTTTAAACAAACCCGATAATTTTTCTAAAAACCCCGTTAGCATTGCCATATTATTTTTTAGTTAAGATGCTGAAGTCCATTTTTGATCTTTTTATATCGAGCCTTTTCTTGTGCTTCTACTAAGCAATCTAAAAACTCGGGCTGATCGCCTGGTCTTTTCCTGAGCTCCTCGTACAAAATTTGTTGCAATTGTTCCTTAGCATCTAAAATGATCTTTGGAGTTATGAAAATAAACATTTCCGTATCATTGCTTCTCAGCTTAGTTGCTCCAAATAGCTTCCCTAAGCCAGGTATATCTCCTAGGAAAGGGATCTTTTCTTCCTTATCCTGAGAAGCTCTACGCCTTAATCCCCCTAAAATAATGGTTTGTCCATCTGCAATGCACACCTCGTTTTCAATATGTCGCCGATGCACCAAAGGACGATCTTTATGCTCATCATGTCTTGTCGTATCAAAGCCAATATTAGTCTTTATAGTAACAAATCCGGTTTCCTCCATCTCTACCTCGTCTATAGAAGGTGGATGAATGGTGGGAATCAGGGTAATCATAATCCCATATTGAGCCCTAGAAAAAGACTTTTCAAACGCGGTCCCTTTATTGGTATCTAAAGGAGCTGCCCCATTATTAATCGAAATTTCCTCCACAATGTTAATGACAGCGGGAGTTTGATTTACAGTAATGATAGAAGGGGCTGCATTGAGTTGAATATCGTCTTGTGACATTAAAAAACTATACGCTAAATCATAAGCCGGAAAATGTTTAGAAGAGTTATTGTGCAGAAGAAACTCCAATACTCCTGATCCGCTTGGCGCTACATTAGAGCTCCATTTCAAGATATTTTTCGTTCCTAATTTCAACAAATTCATTCCTAAACTATTTTCACAATTGAGTTGTTTCTCGAACAATAACACCTCAATTTGTACCATCCTTTTGGGAATATCCAAATTACGGATGAGATCCTTGATTTTTCCTAGGGCATCACGGCGTACAACCATCAATAGAGTTCCTGTTTTAGGATCTGGAATAAAATGATCGCTACCATAATCGATCTCAACCGTTGATAACGTGTTGGAATTAATCGGTTTTGGCGCCACTACAAGAGGAGGAACAGGGGGATATCCATCAGGGGGTATTTTAAAAGGAGATCCGGGGGCTGAATAATTCAACCCTGCTTCTTTTTTAGTATCAGAAGAAGCTGCCAGAAGAGAGGTATAAACCTTTTCTAACACCTGCGCTAAATCATTGGGACTAGTATGGCGACAGGGATATAAATAAACTGTCATTTCAGCAGGGTTTTGCAGCTGATCTTCTGTTTCACGCACTACACGCTCTGCTTTATCCACTACTTCTTTTCTACCAATAGCCACTAAAGAATTGCCTTGCAAAAGAGAGAAAATAGTAAGTCCTTCTTGTTCATTCTTACTCAGATGGGGACGTGTTTTTTCGATAGATTCGCTAAAAAAAGACTGTAGTATCTTTTCCATTTCCTTAACCGACATCTTAAGCACGGGAATCACACGAGAAACCCTACCTTGCATCTGTCCCCATACGCTCTGATACAAATGTAGAATCTTTTGTACCTCTTCTCGGTTAGACACAATCCCAATCTTGGGACCAATTTGATAAATAAAAGTTTGCTTAGGATCAGAAAACTTTTCAAAAAACTGCTTTATGCTTTTTATGTGTTCAATAGGAGGGGAAAAGATATAAAAAACGCGACTATGTTCTGGTGTTAAGAGCAGCTGTTCTAAAGAAGAAGCAATTCTTTCAATACAAGCTGGTTCCTGCTTGAGTAAATATAACTGTCTAGCATAAGGGTTTATATTCTTAATTCCAATTCCGTTATGAGAGAGAATGATCTCTAATACATCATTCCAAGATTCTCGTGGGATAGGAACATTAGAGTGCATATTTAATTTCATGTTTGCCATTTCTGGAGGCACGATATATAGATAATCCAATGCGCCGTATTCAATAATTAAATGCGCAAGAGTGGTTTCCTCTTGATCCCAAAGAGCATATCCTTCTTCCTCCTGCTTAGCCTCTTTAATGACGATTTCTCGCCACTGTTTTTCTTGCGCATAAATTTTTTGTTTCATCGCATTCACTTCAGAAAGAAGAGCTTGAAACTGCTGCTGATTGGCTTCTGTATCATGTAGAATTTGTACCTGATGGTACCCTTCTTTTAATTGAGATCTTAAGATATAAATCTGCTCATTGATCTCTTTTAATAAAACATCTGTTTTAGCAGAGGATGGATTCTCTTCTTGTAATAACTTGTCGGACAAGGTCTGTCCTGAAAGCGTAATGGTCGCTAGACAGAAATAGAGAAGAATATTCTTCATAAACACCCCTTAAGAGTAAAAGGCGATAAGAGAAAGAGTTTTTTTCTCATTTTGGTTTCTTTTTTTTCCGTTTGAATAGGTAGTTGAACTTGTTGCATTTGCATTCTTGTTTCGTCAAAAAGAGTTCCTTTCATAAAACAGCAACCTTTCTCTTTTACAATAGCGTCAAAAATAAATACCTCTGCTATGAGACGATGATAAACATAATCTTCAATGTCTCTTGGTTTATCCAATCGATACCACCCAGAAGGGGTTTTGAATAACCAGTCTCCCTGCTTTAAAAAAAACCTCTTCTTCCCTAAACTACAGCTAATTTGCGTAGAACTTCTCATGCGAATTTTGGTAAAGGGGATTTCTATCTTTGTTCTTTTAGAATTTTTTTTCTGCAAAGGTATTTCGATTAAGCTGGAACAAAAGCCTTTTTCATCCCAAACCTCCAATTGCATTTGTTGAGGAAGAAGTTTTTTAACCCGTGCTAGAGGTAGTCCTTGGGTTTTAGTTGCTAGAGAAGCAACTTGCCACCGTTGGTCTTTAAATACAAGAAGGTCTGCTTCGGAAACAAAACACGCATAGCTTTGCATTTGATTCATGCATTTTAACGTGCCTTTCTCCTCCCATCCAGCGAATCTCGGACCCCCATAATGCTGGATCAATAAATCAAAACTCAAATAGCTGCTATTTTGTAATTGTTGCATAAAATCATCATTCGACATTTGCAATAATCCGGAAGAAGAAGAAATAAACTCTGCATTTTGTTCTGTAGAATGAAATTGTCGAGATACCTTTATTAAAATGGCCCCGTTAGTTAATAAAATAGGCTGAATCCAAAGCGCAGTCTTTTTTTCTGAATAAGCTAATCCTTCCTTACTCTCTTCTAGAAAAATCAACTCTTCATTTTTTGCAGTGAAAGATTTTTTTCCTTTATTCAGAGAAAAAGCTATTACTACAGATGATTGCTGATCTGGCCTGGTATTATAACCTAAAACTAACAATTCATTGGCAATACGCCTAGCCCAACTAGAGGTATGGTACTCGTTTAAGGCTAAAGCAGAAGAGCCGATCAGCTCATAGGGATGAAGAGGTATACGCGCTTGACTCACCTCTTCTATCAAGCGCACTTTTAAATCAGGTAGAGGACAAGAGAAAAAGAATAGACCGCTTGATAAGAGAACGAAACAAGCACATACCCCCATAATACAGTAGTTAAAAAGGCAGTGGATACTGCATTTGGTAGAAAGAAGAAAAATCACAGCGCATTACCCTCTAATTCTTAGGAAGATCAAAAGTGTAGGGGATTGAGAAAATAAAAAAAAGATCAAATAAAAGGGTCGAGAAACAGGCAATAGGTTGCTAAAAAATTCGATTTACTATTTTAATGCAATTAATAAGGTTACTATTAACTAATGAGGTCATATGGATGAGAATAAATCAAAAGAAGGAGTTTCTGTAAAAGAAATTGAAACATTTGCTAAACAACACCGTTTTGAATTTTTTTTCTGTTTAGCTTTTGCGCTAGCTTTTTTATTTGCGCTAATTATGTATTCTTGCGCTTGGTCTATAGGGGCTTCTGCACTAGGAGGAATTTTAGGTGTTCTATTCTCTAGAAAGGTTGCCTACTTTTCAAAAGCCGTTCTTAATTTCCTCTTTAGACAAGAAAGAACTACTCAATTCGTATTAGCTATTGTGGTTTTGATTCTAGCTATCTTTTTACCACCGCTGATTTTCCTACTATTAGGCCTTCACGGAGGTAAGGATCTCTACCATCTAGCAAGAGAGATACAAGCTCAGCATCCTAAATAAGATCTATTCTAATTCTTTTTTTCTCTGCTTGATATAGTCGAGCAGGGAAAAAGACCCCGATTGAAAATTACGTGCAAGAGTAGCGTAAGCTTTTGGATCATAGGTTTTAACAGGCTCTTCTACTTTAGACCAACCAGCATTGCATAAGATTTCTTCCCATGCTGCTTTTTCCCCCTCTTTTGAACCTAATTCTCTTTCTAAGGCAGCAATTCTTATCAGGTTATAAGCATACAACAATCCACCAGATCGTTTTTGCGAATCCATTTGTTCCCATAGAAAAGCATCCTTTTCTAAATCGCTTTTCAACTGTTTTGCTTCTTTTAGTGCAATCATGAACTTATCATTGGCGATTAATAGAGTTGTTTCAGAAAAACGAGTATAATACGGAGAAATTAATCCTTGTGCTCTTTCTAAAGCCTTCGTCATATAAGCAGTGGCTCTTTTTGTTTCTCCTGTGCTTAAAAGACGTTGTGCAATTAGACCTCCAAACTTGGTCTGTAGTTCCGGATGCGAGCTGACTAATTTTTCTAGTTTATTAAAAGCCTGAGGATCTCGCCACTTAGCATACATAGCATTGGCTTCCCTGTAAGCAGATGGTGACTTTCCTTCAAATCTCCCAAACTGGTACATAGCCAACATAGCCACAAAAATCCCGGAGCAGGCATATATAGCGATTTTAGATCGGTTCATAGAGCGATCTAAAAAAAAGATTTTTGCAAGAGCTGCCCTGCCAAACGGCAAAGGGTCTTCTGATTTAAGCTTTGTCATAATTTGAGTAAACCTTAACTTAAAAGAAGCTTTTGATAGACAGCTTCCATTTGATCCAAAGTATGAGTAATCGTATATTTTTGTTCTACTAACATCTTTGCATTTTCTCCTAAGAGCTCTCTTAAAAGACGATCTTCTGCCATTTTTAGCACAGCTTGAGCTACTGCCTCTGGGTCAGAAGAAGGAACTCTAAGACCGGTACTTCCATGAATACACACCTCTGGCAGACCACCTACGCTAGTTGTAATCAAAGGACGTTTTAAAAAAGCTGCTTGCAGTGTAGCTTGGGAGATCCCCTCATGAGCCACACTTAAAAGCATGAAAATATCTAAAGCACTAATAGCTGTATAAGGCGATTCTAAATGACCCACACAAATTACATTTTCTAATTTCATCTCACGAATCATCACAAGATATCTCTCTAAATACCCTCCTCCGATTAAAATCCATTTAATCCTCTGATGATTCCTTAATAAATCAGCCGCTTTTAATAAATCAGGAATCCCTTTCCAAGAACGCAATACGCAAGCCGTCCCTACTAAAATATCTGTGGGACTTAAACCTAGTTCCTTACGAAAAATAACCGTATCTTGCACAGCATCAGCAATTTTTGGATTCACCCCTGTGGCAATGCACTGCATACGTAAAGGGCTTAAACCTGCCTTTTCTTGCAGCAGGGGCAATACGGCAGAAGAAGTAGAAACCACAAAATCAGCAAGCTTATTATAAAGAATAAACCCATTTACCCCCCCTCGAATAGAAGTGGATAGATGGCGCGTTCGAACAATCCGCTTTTTGGATAGCTTGGCAGCAATCCCCGCTATCCATGCATCCAAAGAAGAATGCGTATTTATCAGATCGATCCTCTCTTTTTTAAACAACAACAACAATTTTCCTACGGTAGAAAAGAGAGCTTTCTTCTTAAAACAAAACGTATGAACCACAAACCCTTCCTGCCTAGCGCGTTTTGCCAATTCACTACCAGAAGAGAGCGCAAAAAATATCTCATGACCTCTTTGACGCATTCCTTCTGCTTCTGCTAGGATCCTCATTTCTTGACCGCCCCAGCCCATGGAACTTTCTGTATGAACGATTTTCATCTCATTTTCTCTATCTGTTGGATAATTTTTCTATGTCCTGCTGAAAAAGGGAACTTTGCCATATCTTTTTTTAAAACCCATATATAATTACTAAAAATTTCTTTTCTCAAAGCCCGCCAAATAGAAGGAAACAAAGTTGCTTTAAAATGAGTAAATGTATGATTTACCACATTTAAATGTTGTTTATAAATGGCTTGCTCAGAAAGAAAGGTAAGCAGGACCTCTTCCTGCTGACTCTCTTTTTCAAAATAGGGAAACTCATATAAATCAGCCATTAAACCAGCTCTCGTTTTTCTTAATAAAACACTATCCTGGTATATGAGTACAATCACGTTGCGATGTAAAAGTGTAACCTTTTTTTTAGGAGGTTTTTTAGGCAATAGATGCTGACTCTTTAATTCTCTTGCCTTGCAACCCATTTTTATGGGACATCTTATACACTTAGCTACTTTGCTACAAACCAGAGAGCCCAATTCGATCAGAGCCTCCATACAAACCCAAGGCTCAGTCTCTGGTAAAAGATTTTCTGTCTTAAGTTGTATAAGCTGTTTGGTTTTTGTCTTCGTGACATCCTCTTCTACATGATAGTAACGTGCAAGCACACGTGTTACATTCGCATCAACAGCAGCAGCTCTTTGATGAAAGGCAAAGCTCAAAAGAGCGCCTATCGTATAAGGCCCCAATCCTTTAATTTTTTCTAATTCCGCCCCGTCATCTGGAATGACCCCTTCATGTTTTTCGAGTATATATTTTGCAGCCAAATGCAGATTTCTTGCTCGGTTATAATAACCTAATCCTTCCCAGGCTTTAATCACCTCTTCCTGAGGAGCTAACGCCAACGTTTTCACATCGGGAAATATTGCCATCCAGCGCTCAAAATATCCTTCCACAACGCTAGCCCTGGTTTGCTGCAGCATCACTTCTGAAATCCAAACAGCATAAGGGGTTGGACACACCCTCCAAGAAAAATCCCTCTTTTGTTCTAAAAACCACTTTTTTAACGCTTCTACATCCACAATAACTCAAATAAGTAACAATTTTTCCACATCTAAACTCTTAAAAGATAACCATTCTATAAATTAAGCAATTAGTTGATCTAGTATATTTTTAGCCTTTCCATTATCTAGTAGAATAAAGGAGCTTATAACATATGGCATCGCAAAAAAATTGGAACCAGCTACACGAAGAGATTAAGATCAACCTGCAAAAAGAGGTATACTTAATGCGAGAGCTACTGGCAAATCTACATCAAGAAATACTAGATAAAGAACACTCTATGCAAATTATGCAACAACGCCAATCTCTCTTAGAACGTTTAAATCAAGCACGCGAGCTTAGATTAGTCGCCACCCAAAAACTAGAAACTCTCATAGACCCAAGCAATAAAGACTTAAAACTAGAGCAGATTATGCCCCTTGACGACGAACAGACAACAGAGGTTTTAAGCTTAAATGATCAGCTAGGTGCATTGACAAAAAAAATGAATCAACAGAACATTGATAATCAAAGTAGCCTTAAGCAACAACGTCGTTTAAAGCCGAAAAGTCCTAGAAAGAAAACAGCTATTGCAACTGAAGAGAAAAATACATCGCAATAGATACGTTGACACTTTATAAAAAAAAGAGAAGCTCATCGACTTTTCTTTTTTTTGTAGCTTCTTAAACTCCAGTATCTAACAAACCGATCAAGAACACATTTTTACCCAGAAACAAATGCATTATCTCTTTAGGATTTAACTATATAATTTAATACAAATTTCAATTAAAATAAACAACAACAATGGTTTTTCATATTAAATTAAGAGGTTTATATGACAATAGATTCAAGTAGTTATTTTTTATATACTTTAAATCAACCTTCGCTTTTTGAAGGTATCTGTTCTTATCTTAAGCCAATAGACATGAATAATCTTTTGAAAACTCATTTACCTATCAAAAATACAGTAGAAAATTTCAAAGAAACTTATCCCAAAGGCTATAGCGCACTATTTGCAAATATCTGCCAACTTAAAAATAGGGAAGAATGCAATACAGAAGTCTTAAACTCTCGTCTAGAAAGAGCTATAAAAAATGATCTTTTAGATATCATTCCCCTTTTCATAAACTCTGATAGATTTCCTGAAATATCTAAATTAAACCTGAGCATATTTTTGCAAAAGGCTACAAGAGAGGCTCGTTTAGATATCGTTCAGGCTCTTATACAATCCGATAGATTTCAGGAAGTATCCACATCAATCTTAGGCTTTTGTTTACAAGAAGCTATAGAAAATGGCCATTTAGGTATTGTTTACGCTTTAGGCTCTAGTAGATTTGATGAAATATATCCAGAGAGATTAGGCGAGTTTCTAAAAGGAGCTGTAAAAAATGGCCATCCAAATATTGTTCAGGCTCTTATAAGATCTAATAGATTTCAAGAAATTGATCCATTAGTCTTAGAGGCTTCTCTTAAAGAAGCGGCTGAAAATAATCATCTAGAGATACTTCAACTTCTTATACATTCTGGTAGAATTCAGGAAATATCCACATTTTGCATAGAAAAATCTTTAAAAAGAGCTATAAAAAATAGCCATCCAAATATTGTTCAGGCTTTCATAGATTCTGATAGATTTCAGGAAATTTGTGGCTTAACCTTAAGCCGTTTTTTAAGAATGGCTGTAAAAAATAATTGCCTAGATATCGTTCAAGCTCTTATACAATCTAGTAGCTTTTCTAAAGTTTATTTAATAAATTTAAGCTTAGCTTTACATAGAGCAGTACAAAATAGTCACTTAGATATCGTTAAGGCACTTATCCATTCTGGTCGAGCTCATGAAATTCCTCTATTGTATTTAAGTTTCTCTCTGAAAGAGGCCAGAAAAACCCATCACCAGGAGATCATTGAAACCCTTGAATTGCTCATTCATCTCATAGAGAGATGATGCAATTTGAAATCTACTTCGGATAATAGATAAAAGAGTATAGTGAAACAAGCTTATTTGACCTTTGCCAACAAAGCGCTATCTTAAGGATAAAAACATGCCTCCTTCTTCTGCCGGTCTCATTTATGGGCCAGGGACTCATCATCTGGATCATTTGGCTCCTTTATGTGCTATTTTAGGGATCCCTTTAATTGTTACAGAGGAGCTACTCTTAAAGCAAGTACGAGAAGTCTACCCTTTTGTGGATGCGCTCTATGTTGATTGTTTAGAGCTTCCTTTTTTTCTAATAAAAAATTATCGATTTGTGTTTTCTTGCTTTTCGCGTATTGTGCTCAACGAGCTTCTCTTCCTTGCAGAATTGCTTTCTAAAAAAAAAATCCATCCCATTTGGTGTCCTCATGGAAACTCTGATAAAGGAAATATAAAGCCTTATGCAGAAGCGCTGTGCCAAGAAAATTTGCTTTTAGTATACGGACAACAAATGATTGATTTTTTTAACCGTCACAAGTTGAGAAAACCCTATGTGATCACAGGTAATTTCCGCTATCAATTCTATATGCAACATAAAGCCTGGTATGATGCCTATGTGGCAAAAAAAATTTCCCTAAAGCAGAAAAAAAACATCCTATACGCACCTACTTGGCAAGACTATGAAAAATCCAGCTCATTTTTTTCAGTGATTGATTTTCTGATTGAACAAAAACCGGCCAAATACACACTGCTCATTAAACCCCATCCTAATTTGAGGTTACAAAATCTCTTTCTTGTAGAGGAGTTAGAGGAAAAATGCAAAAACCTTCCCGGTGTGTATTTTATTTCAGATCCAATACCTATTTATCCTTTATTGAATCATTGCGATCTATACATTGGCGATCGCTCTTCTATTGGTTATGATTTTTTACATGTAAACCGACCTATGTTTTTTTTAAATCAGAATGATCTAAAAGAACCTCTAAGCACCTACCTCTTTCGCTGTGGCTTAGCTATTTCGCCTCAGAACTACTCCCACATTTACTCTCTAATAGACCAGACGCAACAAGAGCTTACACCTATTAGAGAAAAGGTATATCAATATGCTTTTGCCTCTTGCTCATGTCTTAAAGAGCTCAAAAAAACCATTTTTCACGCATTAGATGAGATTAAAGACCACCAGATATAACTGGTGGCATTCTTTTTTAACTATCTACACTATGAAAATTGCTCTACAGGATTTTTATCTTTTTTATCTTGTTCTTGTGAAACAATCTCTGTACCGGAAGGCTCACTATTATCATCTTCTGCAAATGCCACACCATGTAAAGAAACCACAGCCGCTAGTAAAAACCAAATGCTATTTTTCATAATACCTAAGCTCCCTATTTTTAAGACTTTTTCTCCAATGCAAGGCATAGTACCTTGACCCTCATTGCCTGGAAGTTTTAATAATTTTTACTTTTTTTGCAATATTTTTTCTTGAAAATTAAAGAAGGATTATATCTATTTCAAGGCAGGAAGAACACATACAAAATTGAGCTCATCAAAACTTCCTGCTGTTGCCATAGCTTCTAAATGATAAAAACACTGACCTTCTTGTAGAATATCCACTTTGAAAACCACCCCAACATGCAGACCTGCAGGGAAAACACCATCTAATCCGGTTGTGATTAAAAGATCTCCAACGTTTAACAAAGCAACAGAGGATAGCTTAGAATCTTTTTCATAGGTAAGACCAGAACGTAAATCTCTAGCAGGTCCTTCTTTGTCTGAAAAATCGTAATTAAATCCCGTTCCCTTTAAGAAAGATCCACAGGAGCGCCATAACGGGCGCCCTGTTCCCTGCAATTCGCCTTTGGCTAAATACATATTCTGATTCACAGGAGTAAATTGAGCTTTGAGACGAGTAAGCGCTGAAATGGCTTCTTGCATTTCATGAGAGCAAGTACTATTAGTGCTTTTTTCCAAGGAAAAAATTAAGGCATTGAGTTGTTCTAGCAAAAAATGATCTTGCTGTTTGCCTCTAGCAGCTCTTACTGCAACGGTAAGACGATTATCGGTAATTAAGCGTACACGACTTTGTGTTTTATGGATGAGATCAATCACTCCTACCACAGAATTACCGACGAGAACAGGACTATTTTTAGCAATCACTACTTCTTGCAGATGCTTATTATCGGCTTCTCCTACATTTATCCAAATATAGTTACTCCAACTTCCAGGCTCACGAAAGATAACCTTAGCAGGAATCGCTCTAGCTTTTAGCTGCAAAACTTTCCTAATTTCTTGGCAACGACGCTGTAAGAACAGCTTTTCACTTTCTTGAGAGCCTAAATTGCTCATAGACTTGAGTAAATCCATTTGTTCGTGTATGCGCTCTTCTGATAAAAGCCACTCTTGAATATGATCAACTTGCAAACGAAGTAAATAGTTATCTTGCTTAAGCGTTTCTATTTCTTGTTTTGCAGCAGATGGTGTGGAAAGATTGAGAGGGTGGGTTAATAAATAGATGCGATCCCAAAAACAGGAAAAAGCACTGATTGTCATCTGGCGCAATATAAGAGATTTGTCTGGAGAAAAAGAAAATAGTACAAAAAAAATTCCAGTGAGAAATATATAAGAACGATAATCTATTTTCCGCATATAACATCTAATAAAGATTGTGCTACATATTCTATATTGCCTGCATTTAAGCCGCAGAAATTCATTCTACCATTTGCTGTCATATAGATCGCATATTCTTCTTGCAATTGTTTAACTTGAAAGTTATTCAGTCCGCTTAATCCAAACATTCCTAATCCTTTTTTCAAATAGGTATGTTTTTTTAAACAAGCACATAAAGAATGGCGCATTTGATGCATTCTTTTGCGCATAGAAAAAAGCTCTAATTCCCACTCTTTTTTTAAGTCGCTACTTAAAATATGCGCGACAATTTGCGCGCCATGCTTAGGCGGATTAGAATAACTAGTACGTACAGTCCTTTTCAACTGGCTCATAATATTTTTTTTGACAGAACCATTTTCCACAAGAACCCATAAAGCTCCTACTCTTTCTGCATAGAGGCCAAAGTTTTTAGAACAGGAAAAGGCAACAAGCATTTCCATTCCTTCTTCTGCAAACATTCTGATCATCGCACGATCTTTTTCTATGGATTCTCCTAATCCTAGGTAAGCGCAGTCAAATAAAGGAATGATTTTCTTATCTTGGCACACTTTAAGTAAGATCTTGGATTGGGCGAGGTTTAAATCCATCCCTGTTGGATTATGACAGCAAGCGTGTAGTACTAAGATGCTTTTTTCTTCAATGAGAGAGAGAAATTGGATGAGTTTTTCAAACTCTATGCAGTGATTAACTTTATCATAATAAGGATAGGAACAAACCTCTAAGCCACAATTCATGAAAATTCCTTGATGATTGGGCCAGGTGGGGTTGGAGACATAAATCTTAGAAGGCATTTCTTGTTTTAAAAAAGCCCCTGCTAACTTCAGAGCCCCTGCTCCTCCAATTGCTTGTATGGCAGCTAACCTTTCTTGATGAGCAGCAAAAAAATCAGCACCAAATACCAATTGTCCTACTGTTTCAAGAAAAAAAGGATCTCCTTCAATCGGAAGATAAGTCTTTGTTTTTTCATTTTTCAATAGATATTTTTCTGCGTTTTCAACGCTGGATAAAACTACTGTGAGCAGATCTTCATTTTTGTAAACACCCACTCCTAAGTCTACTTTATTTTTACGTATATCTGCTTGAAAGCTAGTCTTTAACTGAAAAATTGAGTCGGGTGGTAATAGTGGTACTTGATCGAATACCCCCATGTTCTGCTCCTTTTTTTGCATTGTATGCACAAGAGCGTTTTTGAAAATACAATAAAAACAAGGTTTTTATCTAAAACATTCTATTTAATTTGATCAAAATTAAATATTCAAATAAAGTTTTTTATCTCTTTCTATAAAAGGCTAGTTTCCTATATGAAAATTACTTCCCATTTTTACACTCGACCATCATTTGCAGATAGAGCCTTAACAATTAAAGATTGGGTATATAACGCTACAGAAGTGTTTATCCAATTTTGCACAGAACGCATATGGCACTATTTAGAGCAAGATTATTTGCAACCTCACCTAAAAAAAATCAATGACCTCTGTATATCTGAAGAAAATTCTCCTCTTTTAGAAGTCCATCTTACCAACATCTGCATCGTTTTAGAAAAAAACCCCTCTCTAACTAAAACCTATATCGATCTTGCACAAGAGGTAAAAAATATCTCCCCTGATTTACTTGAAATCTATCAGATTGCAAATGAATACCCAGAACTGCTAAAAACTCACTTGCAAACCATTCAAAAAGCAAAGGAACTCAAGTCAAGTACACCGCTTTTAGAAATCTATCTTAGAACGGTAAAAAAATGTAAAAACAGCCCAGATAAGGATCTCTCAAAACAGATCTGTGGTGCTTTTACCTGCTATCAAAACTTTAAAACAAATAGATCTCTTCAAGGGCTTTTCCTTGCAACTACCAGTCATATTTGGAATCTAAAAAAAGAGCTGGCAGAATACCACTTACAGAGCATGTACAACCTCTGTAATTTTAAGCCACTTATGCTAGGGTCTCATCTTACCATTAACCATCTTATTTGTTCAGATACACAGATTTTGGAAGCGCATCTCAACAATATTAATAGCATTCCACTACAGTTCTTAGAAGACTATCTAAATATCTCATTTAGTTTAAAAGACGACCCAACGCTATTAAAGCTTTATATCCACATTAGTTACATCATAAGAAAGGGCACCGCACTAGATGCTCATCAGCAAAATACCCAAACAATTTGCAAGCTACAACCGCATACTCTAAAAGCTTATTTGGACATGATTCTTTATTTAGAAAATACCCATCTATTAGAACGCTATATTCATGGAATTTATAATATTAATTATACAAATAACACTGATCTATTAGCTTCGCATTTTCAAAAAATGCACTCTATCTATCATTTTAACAAAGAACTATTAGAGCCGCATTTTCAAAATACCTGCCATTTATGTCTATATCTCAGAAATTATATGCAAAACGTCTATAACACGGAAAATGACCAAGATGTGGCATGTGTTATCTACAGCATGCATAATGTAACATATCTCTCTCAATTACATCCAACGCTTTTGGACACGTACCTTGTAACTTGCCAAAACTTGAGAAACTACCAAGGGAAAATAGCGCATAATTGCAACACCTACTTTATCTCTCAAAAGAACTCCGATTTGTTAGAAACTTATCTTAAAACGACTCTATTTTTACAAAATACGTACTCTAGCCTATTCTATTTACATCTAGAGAATATAAAAAATATCTGTAAAAACAAACCCACTTCTTTAAACGAGTATGTTTCTACGGTCAATAAATGGATAGAAACAAATAAAGAAATCTCTCTTCTATTCTATATTAATCATACCTACAGTAGTTACTTCATTTTACAAAACAATTCTGAATTAACAAGTCTTTATCATGAAACTTACGAACTATTAGATAGCAAACAAGAAGATTTATACTGCCATATGTGTAACATCTGCTCGATTACTCAAAGCCACCCACATCTACTAAAAGACTATCTAGAAACTACTCTGTTATTCATAAACACACACTCTAACTTATTATGGCCTCATTTACAAAACACACAAAACATCTATGCTTCTGATGCAAGCTTTCCTGAATATATCTCCAAGATACTTAACTTAAAAAATAACCAAGAGTCTCTAATCATTCATATCGGTCATATTTTCAATATACATCGTCTGAGTAAACAGCATCCCTTACTTTTACCTCTTTATCATCTCACTTTTGACGCTTTAGAAAGTCATCTAGAAAGCCAGTCTTATCACGTATATAATACCTACCGCATTAGCATATTACTTACGCAATATTTAAAACGTTATTTGAACACTATTCAAAAAGTTATACCTGTATGGATGTCCCAAAATAAACCTAAATGTTCCTGGTTAAATAACCAGTTGCAAAGCATCCAAAGATTTTCCTTTGAAGATACAAGCGCGCTGCAAAAACACCTTCAATTGATTTCCCAAATCGATCCTATTTTTGAAGGAAGATCATTTTTGATAGAAGAAATCCTAAAAAATATGCAAGAAGAAGAAAGAAAAGAATTTATATCTACATCCCCTGAAATCATGCCTTATATAATAGCTAAAAGTATCTTTCTTTATGGTTTTCATCCAAAATACCATGCATTAGTTCCCTGTTTTTTTGAGCCTAAAGTCCAACAGGAAATTGCAATTTTTCGCAAAGAATCCCATAAATACAATATCTTTACTCTAGAAAAAATCTTTACCAATGCAATAGTTTTCGCTAACTACTGGAATGAAGAAATGCCTGAAGATGATACGAGAGCTGTAGCTAAAAAAATGCAAAATTTATGGATAGATGCTACCCAAGGAGAAAACAATCTATTTATGCAATGCTGGAAGGAAGCTGCTAAAACTTTAGAGATTTAATCTAGCTTGAAAATAGTCAGAAACCGTAGTATCTTAAGAGTTCTAAGGGGCGTTAGCTCAATTGGTAGAGCGCAACAATGGCATTGTTGAGGTCAGCGGTTCGATTCCGCTACGCTCCATATATGATGAGCCTAAAAACAGAAAAGTTTCTAAGCTCAATTTAAGTCTTGAACCCTATAGACGCCTACTTGTTTCCGTCCCAATTACAAGGGATGTTTGCCCATCTTGAACGTTTAAGGCAACAGATGCCTTGCCTGCAATGAATTCTAATAAAGGTTTCCACTCAGTTAAATCAGAACTAAAAAGCAATTCTTCACCTGTGCATTTAGCATAAAAGGTTTGTTTTATTTCTATTGTTCCCCACTTTTCCTCATTTTGACTTAAATGAATCAAGTCCCCTTTTAAATAGCAGCTAATAGGTAAAGTAGTGTTGGCTAAGAACTCAATGATCTTATCGGGATGAAGTGCAATCTCTCCTAGATCATTTTCTGTTAAATCACAGAAATTAACAATCCTCACATCTTCAGAAGATGTTTCTCGGAGATTAATCGTATCATTTGCAAAAATAGACAGACAAGCCATAGTACAAGCTAGAATCATATATTTTTTCATTTACTTCTCCTTATTACAGTTGTAGCGTATAAGGTTTTAAAATACTCAAAACCTGTCTAGAAAAAACCGCTAAAAAGCGATCCCAATAGCCCCTATAGTGTACTTTTTTGAATTAAATAATAAAAGATAAGAAGTTTACTGTTAGCCTTCATGTAAGAAATATTAACTTCTTTTTCTTACAAAAGATTGACAGTAACGTCTATTCTCTCAATATATTTGAGGATATTTAAACTAAAGAGGGGCTTCTTGCAAAAAACGGTTAAATTTCAATCAACGGTATTTTTTTCAGTTCCTCTTTAGAAGACGACTAGCCGCGTGCAGTTTTGTCATTAACACAGCTGATTTTAGAAGATTTTTCCGATAGATGGGATTCTAAGCAACGTATTAAATAGAGAAGTTCTTTATTAAAAAACAGAGCCTTATCTAAGAGATAAAAATTGTTCTGTTAGCTTTTTTCTCAAAAAAACAAACGAACTACTCTTAAGAATACTTTCAAAGTAATCTTTGACCTTGTATTTATTTATATGTTTCTTTTAATTTTAATATATAAAAAATGATTATTATTTTAATATAAATTAAATCTGATTGTTAGTATAATTAATAAATTAATTAAAAAACCTGATATGATAACTATAACACCTATTATTAAAGACCAATCAGATACAAAACGTTTCCCAGAAACGATCCCTGGAGCTTTCTGCAATAAGAACTATAAGTTTATTCGAGTTGCTGTAGACTCCATAAGTAGATTATGTCTAGCGCTTTTTTATCAGATTATCTCTTATTGCTATAAAGTTGTGGGTTCTTCTACGGCTCGTTATTATGAATCTCTTGCCAACTATCAGAACAGAAAAGTAAAAAATTTTTTTTACTTATCTAAGGATTGGAAACGAAATCCTCGATTTTTCTTTGAATTCCTCACGTAAATTCAATAAGCCCTATATTGTTAACAAAGAGGGGATGCTAAGAAATATATATGGAGATGATGCTGTCGATCAATTGATGCAAACACAAGTAGAAAATATTCATTTCTTTAAAGATAAGCTTTGCAAATTAGAAATGGAGTCAAGTGGATACTGTTTAGGAATGAGTTTTGATTTTATTTCTAACTATCTTATGAGTATAAATTCAGTAAAACCTGGATTAGAAATTTTTGTTACTCGTTATAAAGACGGAGCTCCAGATAAGGCTGAACTTGGACACATCCTCTATAGCGCTATGTGTAAATATCTCATCAAAAAAAATCCACAACTAAAAAACTTAAATAGACAGCTTGCTAAAACAAAAAAAAGATTGAACTATAGCAAATATAAACTTAAATCTTTTAAAAAAAAACGTAAAAAAATGACGCCTAAAGAACAAAAAGCCTGGACAGTAAAGCTTACAGAAGAGACGTTAAAAACCAATAGAAAAATCGAAAAATTACATATAGACGGAGAAAACTTGAGATTAGAACTGGCATTAAAAAAAACCCTTCCATAGCAAAATTTTTTGGATTTTTAATAGATATGAATAAAAATAAAATGGATTTTTACACATTCAAAACAGAGAAAGCGGACTTTGAGAATTTTGCAAATGATTTACCAAATGACGTTTATAGTGTAGAAACTTGTCCTGAGCCAGCGCATGCAATGGTCTATATCAAAACAGAGGAAGGAAAACACATTATTTACGATCCTAATCTAGCTATCTTAGCAGTAGACCCTTCTGTATCCGCAACAAGACTGTATGAAATAGTAAATCCTTATACAAAAGGAGAAGATTGTCATGTTAGCTTCTCTCCATGCTCCCTTATCCAAAAAAATATATCTAAAGTCTTAAGTGAAGTCTCTTAAGAATTAATTATCGAGTAGAGATCTCGATATTTCTTTCATTCTTATAAAAAACTCTCATTTGTTCATACACCTCTTCTTTTGAGCCAAAGTAATTTTTGCAAGAAGGAAGACTCTTTAAGAAAAGCTTACCATAGGATTTACTTAAGAGACGATGATCTAAGCATACTATGCACCCTCTATCTTGCTGTGATCTAAGCAGCCTTCCAAAACCTTGTTTAAACTGAATAATAGCTTGAGGCACACTGTATTCCAAAAAAGGGTTTTTGCCATCTTGTTTCATCGCTTCTATATAGGCCTCATGTAAAGGATCAGAAGGAACAGCAAACGGAAGTTTTACAATTATCACACATTTTAGCGCATCTCCTGGAACATCAACCCCCTCCCAAAAAGAGTCTGTAGCTAGCAACACTTGTCCTGGGGTTTGTTTAAACTTTTCAAGCAACATATGCCGAGGAAGATCCCCTTGTTTAAGTAGGGGATAGGAGCTCTGCAATCTTTGAAAACAATCGTGTAGCATCTCAAAAGAGGTAAATAGCACAAATACACTCCCTTGAGTAATCGCTATTATTTCTTCTATTGCTTGCACAATATGTAACAAAAAGTCCGGATCTGAGGGCAGAGGGATATCCTTGGGAACCAAAAAAAGCGCTTGGGTATCAAAAGAAAAAGGAGAAGGATAGATCTTTTCCTGAACTACCTTATCTATTTGATCTAGCCCTAAGGTGCGTTTTACAAAAGAAAAGCTATTTTGAGTAGTAAGCGTTGCACTACATAAAACAGCTGCATGTAAAGGAGTAAAAAATTGCTTACCCAAAAAAAGAGCTACATCTAGATTTGCATCTACATAAGTGAAACTCTGAGCTGTTCTTTCTAGCCATTGTACTCTTTTTGCGCTTGGATCATGTACACAAAATAGAGAAATTTTTTTACTCTCTTCTTCTAAACGGTTTTTAAGAGAATGCAACTCTAGTGCATGTGTATGGATCTTTTCTTCCGAGTATTGATCTAACTCTTGCTTTAAACCCTGAACGATAACAGCAAGTCCCATGAGCTCTTTTGCTAGCATACAAAGAGATGGCAGGATCTCTTCCTCCCAAATAGAGGTTTGTCTAAAGGCATCTGTAATGCGATATTTAGCATCTATTTTACTAAAACAATCATGTGTAAAAACCTGCTCTATTTGCAAACTACAAACTTTTTTTTGCCCGAGTATATCAACTTCTATTTTTTGCTGGAGCTCTAAAGAGTACCGATTCAGCCCTAAAAGATCTTTTCTAATCAGTCTACACAAAGAGCTATCTGGTTGGGTTTCTGAAAATAAACGAGATAAAAGATATAAAAGATAGCGCTTATCTAATCGCTGCGCACTGCTTTGTAGAGCAATTAATTCTAAATGGTGTGCCTCATCGACGATCAGATATTCATAAGGAGGAAGAGGAGAGTCTTTGACTTGCTGTAATCTAGATTTATAGTCAGCTAATAAAAGATGATGGTTAACAATAATAAGCTGTGATTCTAGGGCTTGCTTGCGAGCTTTGAAAAAATAGCATTCCTTGTAGTGAGGACACCTAATGTGATCACAGCTGTCTCTTTCTGCCGATACTTTATCCCAAATGGGCTGGGAAACTTTAAACGGCATTTCTGAACGAGTGCCTTCCTCAGCTGTTTTAAGTGAGGCTTGCAACAGTCTGATCTCTTGTTCAGGAAAGAACAAAATTTGTTCTTCTAATATTTTTAGTTTCTTTAAACATAGGTAATTATTCATCCCTTTTGCTAAAGAAACTTTTAGATCGATCTGCAAGGCTTTGAGTAAAAAAGGGATATCCTTACTCATCAACTGCTCTTGTAGTGCAATAGTATGAGTAGAAATCACAGTGCGTTTTTTGTGCTGAATAGCCCAATAGATTGCTGGCAATAGGTATGCTAAGCTTTTGCCGGTACCGGTTCCTGCTTCAATACAAGCAATTTCTTGAGATTGATAGGCATTGTGAATCAAAAGAGCCATTTCTTTTTGCCCAGTTCGAATTTCAAATCTAGGCAGTTTTTGTAATGGCCCTCCTTTAGAAAAAACAGCTTCAAAAAATTGCTCAGCAGAGCGAATGAACAATTTATTCCTCTTCCAATAGATCCAAGAAAGCCTGCAATTGTTTAGCACGCGTAGGATGACGCATTTTACGTAGCGCTTTTGCTTCGATTTGTCTGACACGCTCTCTGGTAACCTTAAAACGTACCCCTACTTCTTCTAAGGTTTTGGGTTTGCCATCAATAAGACCAAAACGTTCCATTAATACCGTGCGCTCTCGATCCGTCAAAGTAGCAAGCACTTCATTAATTTTATCTTTTAAAATCGCATAGCCCGTTGCTTCAGCTGGTGATTCAATAGCTGTATCTTCTAGAAAATCTCCAAATTGGCTTTCTCCTCCATCTCCCACCTCTGCTTGTAGAGAAATAGGATGTTGGGCGATTTTATAAATTTCACGCACACGCTCAGGAGTTATACCCAGTTCTACAGCGAGCTCCTCAGGAGTAGGCTCTCGACCTGTCTCCATCATGAGCTTTTTAGCTCCGCGTAAAACCTTATTAATTGTTTCTATCATATGCACAGGAATACGGATGGTTCTTGCCTGATCAGCGATTGCGCGAGTTACAGCTTGACGAATCCACCAAGTAGCATAAGTAGAAAATTTATAACCACGTCGATATTCAAATTTTTCTACAGCTTTCATCAACCCCATATTTCCTTCTTGGATCAAATCCAAAAAGGACAAACCGCGGTTGGTATATTTTTTAGCAATAGAAATCACCAAGCGCAAATTGGATTCTACCATCTCTCTTTTGGCTTCTTGACTCTTATCCATCCAACGCTGCAACATGCGAACATCTTTTTTAAACTCGTCTAACGTGCGTCCTGCAGCTAATTCACGATTTAATAATTTACGCCTTATCGCACGCAACTTCCCTGCAGCAAACTTATTTTTCTCTGCCCGAGGAATCAATTCCTGAATCTCTTTTTCCAATATGAGAAATCGCTCATAAGCGTTAAGGATCACCTCGCCAAAATCTTCAATGATATTGTGACGAAAGTGCATTCGTCTCAAATAAGCTTGAGTTCGAATACGGCACTTTTCGATTTCTTCTGCGAGTTTTACTTTATCGATTTTTTTCTCTTCTGTACTAAAGAGTTCACGCAAAAGATTTTCTAAGATTTGATCTTCTTGTCTAAGCAACATGCATAGCTTAGGAAGCACGATTACATAATTGTTTTTGTCCTCTACTTCTTTCTCTGAGATAATCTTATCGAAACGCTCTTTAGAGGAAATGAGATAGTTAGCAATGGAGATGGTCTCACGCGTTGAATAACGAAAACGCATAATAATTTTTTCTATTTGAATTTGCGCTTTCTCAATCCGCTTAGAAATTTCAACCTCTTCTTCTCTGGTCAGTAGGGGAACCGATCCCATCTCTTTCAGGTACATACGTACTGGGTCATCGGAGGTTGTCTCAGACCTCTTAGGTAATCCTTCCAGTTCCTTTGCTTCTTTTTTTCGCTCTTTTTGTCTTTCTACTTCAACTTGATTAAGGATTTGAATATCCATACCGCTTAAGAAAATTAAAACCTGGTCGATCTGTTCAGCAGAATCGAACGTCATAGGCAAAATTTCATTAATTTCCTCGTACGTGATATACCCTTGCTCTTTAGCTATAGCGACAAGTTCTTCGACTTTTTGTTGATGCTGTTGTGTAAACAAATTATTAAATGACCCTTTTGACATGTGACTCTAATTAATTTAAGTAAATTATGAATCGATTTTGATAATAATCTTTCTTATTGTCAAGCTACTCTATATTTATTATCCCCTTATAAAATTGTTTAACATCAAAAGTCTACTTTTTCTATTAAAACTGTAAATTTTTTTTTTAAAAGTAGACTACCTGCGTTATCCCCAATAAGATAAAAGTTTGTATAATTTTTTTAACAGGAAAACTTTTTCTATAGAACTCTTTTTGCGCTTTTGTTTAAGATAGAGGCGACTTTAAAATGCTACTATCGATTAAGCGGCTTAAAGCAGCAATTATTACCCACAACCTATCATAAAATAAATTTTATCTGAAAGTTTACCTTAAAAGCATTTTGACGAATTATGCTCCTTTAGGTTATATTTCTTCCATCTTTAAGTCCAAAGGAAAACTTATGGCAAATGAAAAAAAAGACAAGCAGGTAGTAAAGCGTCCTAGTGCAGAAAAACGCAATATACAAAGCAAAAAGCGCAATCTATGCAATCGCGCACTTAAAGCAAGAGTGGGTAGTGCCTCAAGATCTTTGAAAGAAGCTCTTTCTCAAAAAGATGCTTCCTCCATTCAAGAAAAACTCAATGAAGTTTATAGCTTAATGGATAAAGGAGTTAAAAAAGGGGTATTTAAAATCAATAAAGCCAGCCGTCTTAAGGCTCGCCTAAGCACAGCAGCTAAAAAAGCTTCTGTGTAAAATAAATACTTTATTTTAGTTTAAATTATTTCCTATCCTCCAAAGATACAAAAATCCGGTCATATATGGCCGGAGTTCTTTTTTTTGCCTCAAAACTAAAGCTAAAAAGCGATAAGCGTTTTCCTGGTTTTATAACAGGCTTCACATATAGGTTTTTCAGCAACAAAAATACACAAAATTTAAAGAGAACTCTCTTATCTGAATGGACGTATTTACCATCGACTTCACGCAGAATGTCTTCTAATAATATGATACGAGGATGTTGATGTTTGATGTGAAACAAACCTTCTACAGACTCAAAGTCAGCATTTTTACCTCTTAATTTTTAGACTTCTATGATAAGCAAACTTAAAAAAAATTAATCTTTTTTTTCTAATTTGCAAACCCAACCCGTCTTTTCTTTATAAAAGCGGACAAAAAAGACCAGAGGTTCGGTTTGAAATAGCTCAATCCATCCATATATAGTCGATGTAGAGATTTGAAAAGTTTTTCTAAAAAATAAACAAATGGGTCTTTCTGGAAGAAGTTGCGTTTGCGCATAAGCAATCAGCTCTTGTGTATCTAACCCTTTAGGGGCTGCATGCAGAGAATATACAAAGCGACAATACCAAGGTTGTTTAGATCTATTAGAAGGAAAAAGAAAATGCATCATAGGAAATTCAGCTGCTAAAAAAAAGGCTTTGCGAAAAGAAGCTTTTTCTAAAATCAATATTGCGGAAAAGTTTGCCTCCAAAGAAGAAAGCTCCATGCGACACGGAGAAGAGAAAAAAAAGAATATTTTTGCTAAAAGGGAAAAGAAAAATTCAGATAATCGAGAGACTAATATCAAAAAAACCAGAAGGGTAAGCGCAGCAACAGCAGCAAAGCCATTAGCAGAAGAGAGCTCTAAAAATTGACTAAATATATAAAGAAGAAGAGAAGCAATAAATACTCCTGTGAAGCTAAAAAAGTTAGCAGCTGCAATCATTTGTCCTCTTCTTTCATCTTTGCTATTGAGTTGAATAAATGTGTCAAAAGGCACAGCAAACAATCCTCCAAATGCACCAATTAAAATCAGAGAGATAACAACAAGAGGTAAACTTTTTGTAATCGATAAGAAGAAAAAATTAATGGCAATACCCAAACAGGCCACACAAGAAAGTCCTAAAGCCGTTTTATATCGAGAAAGCTTTCCTGCTAAAAAAGCTCCTGCAGCAATGCCTAAAGCAGAAACTAAAAACAAATACCCTCCTGCAATATCGCTTAAATGCAAGGTTTGGATGGCAAAAGGAATGACATTAAGTTGTGTAAAAGCGCCCACGAATAAAAAAAATGCTGAACTAAAGATGGCTGTGACTAAATGAGGTGTCAAAGAGGCAATTTTCAAAGTATAGTAAATTTCTTTTAAAAAAAAAGGATGAGCCTTTACTTTTGTCGCTTGCTCCGGTGTTTTCTTAATGCCTAAAGCAGCAAAAAAACCTCCTATCGCAATCATGAAACAAATGCATGCAACCCAAGTAAATTGACTATGGGTCTTTTCTGTTAAAAAAGAAGCTAAAAAAGTACCGAAAATAATAGCAAGATAGGATGTTGAAGTGATTAATCCATTTGCTCGAGGAACCACATGTTGAGAAACAAGCTCTGGAATCATCCCGTATTTAGAAGGACTCATTACAGCACTGTGAATAGCTAAAATAAATAAAAGGCTATAACAGAGCCAAGGAGCTTTTGCTGCAAAAGCAACAATGGCGATACCCATGGCAAGAACCTCTATTCCTTTCATAAAAACAAGCAACTTCTGTTTGCTTAAGCGATCTGCTAAAATCCCTGCATAAGAAGAAAAAAGTAAAAAAGGGATTACATAAATGGCGCCTGTTGCTGAGAGAATAGAACTTGCTTCCGCAGCTCCTAAAGTTTCAATCAGCAAGAACACCATTGTGAATTTAAAAATATTATCATTCACAACCCCTAGCGCTTGAGCCACATTTAAACAAGCTAAAGAACAACGGCCTGTTTTGGAAAAAGAGGGGATCCTTTTAAAAAGCTGTCTAAAACGCATAAAAATAGTATACTAAGATTAAAATGGATTCTTCCCATCCACTATAACAAGCTCAACAAAAGAGAGCGAGAATGAAATCTTGTAAAGAAGAGATCTCTTGTCCTTCAACTACTCTACACTGTACATTTAGCCAAGATATAGAAAGACTTGCCGATAAATTAAAACAAGATTTAATTGTTTCTTCTATTCACCCTTTTAGTAAAAAAATTATTATTACACCTAGTCAGCCTATTAAGGACTATCTCATTGACTTTTTTGCAAAAGAATTAGGAATTGTTACAGGCATACAATTTCTTTCTTTAAAGCAGGCTACCAATGAATGGCTACTGCCTTTTGGAAAAAAAATACCGGATTCTATAGAAATTTCTCTGGCATTAGAAGAGATCATCGAACAATCTTGGCAAAAAGAGGAAATGAGCAAACTCTATTCCTATATTGCTTGTGAAGAGGGATCTAAAAGAAGTAAAAGAATCATAGGTCTTAGTGATCATTTGTCTAATATATTCGAAGAATACGGTACTTATGGACTGCATTTTTTATCTACCTGGGTTAAGGAACCAGGTTGGCAACAAACATTATGGAATCAAATATTTTCTTCTCATTTCAACTGGACTTATCCCCTAGAAGCTGCTAGATTTTTGCAACCACAGAATAGATCCATTTTTGTATTTGGGTTTTCTTTTCTTCCTCTTTCTTATTTACATATACTCAAACAAACAAGTGCTCTTTTTTATTTTTTTTCTCCTTGTGAGCTTTTTTGGGAAGACGTTCACACAGATCGCGAAAGATCCTATTTACGAAAAAAACTAGCCCAAAGAGGAATCAGCATTGAGAAAAGAGAAGAACTAAATCATTACGATGCAGCAGCGCATCCTCTATTGGCTAATTGGGGTAAACTAGGAAGAGCGCTCTTAAAAAGTCTTGATCTCTTCTCTTTAACAAGTACAGAAATCTACGAATTAAAAAAAGAAAATAACAACCTACAAAAACTGCAAGAACAGATTCTTTGCTTTGAACGCACAGAGCCCATCTCCCAAGCTGATTCTTCACTGCAATTACATAGTGCCCCTACAAAACTTAGAGAAATAGAAGTTCTTTTTGACACTCTCATAACTCTTATACAAAAAACCTCTATTACACTTGATCAAGTTATCGTATTAGCTCCTGATATAACAATATATGCTCCTTATATCGAAATGATTTTTGCAAATCATCAACTTCCCTATACCATAGAAAATTTACCTATTTTTTCTAATGGAGCTACTCATGGATTTCTTCTATTAAAGAAAGTATTAGATGAAAATTTTTCTCTAAATTCTATTTATGCTTTACTAGATGAAACAATCTTTTGTGCAAAACAGGGTTGGATCTCTGGTCAGTCCAAACAAATTAAGCAATGGTTAGAAGCAGCCTCCATTCGTCAAGAAGGGGAAACTTTTAATTGGGATGCTGGTATCTCTCGTCTTTTATTAGGCATTGTTACTCTAGCCCCTTTAGAATCCTCTTGGCCCATAGATGTGATTGCTCTTACCGATATAGAGCTTTTTTCTGATTTTTTATGTGTATTTGCATCTCTACAACAAGACCTATCGTCCTTGCAATCTGAAAAAATGACTATTGGATCGTGGTTGCTCTATATAGAAACCCTTTTATTGAAGTATTTTGATGTAGAAAACGATGGGTTTTTACAAGAAATCAAACAATTACAGAAAAGGTCTCAACATTTCCCTCTTTTGCGTAGTTATGAGAGCATAGAACGTATTATGGATCGTTTACTTCATAAAAAAACCAAACTTCAAAAAACACAACATTTAAGACAGATCCACTTTCGCTCCCTGCAAGAGGGCTGTATCTATCCTTCCCAAGTGATTTGGATATTAGGAATGGATGAAGAGCTCATTCCTCGCATGCTCCAAAGCTCTTCTTTATCAGAACTAGCTCAAAACCTGGGATCAGATCATATCCCTACATGTGCAGAACAAGATCGTTATTTATTACTAGAAGCACTCTTTTCTGCTCAAAAGCATCTTCTATTCAGCTATGAGAGAATAGATTCTAAAGATCAAAAACCCAAAGGATTTTCTTTTCTTATCGAAGAACTGCAAGCCTGCGTAGCTCTGCAGATCACCGATCACCCAAACCTGCCTTTTGACTCTATCTACTTTCAAGAAAGCTCTCAGATAAAAAAATCGCAAACCGATTATCAAGCAGCTATGTCTTATTATTTTCCTAGCTCACAAAATAAGCCTTTTCTTGTACAAGATCAGACACAACCTGTAATGATTCCGACAATTGATGTAAAACAGCTGTACAAATTAGCCAAAAATCCTATTCGGTTTTTCTGTCAGGATGTCTTTCAGATATTCTTAGAAAAAGAAGAACCTGATGGTGATTTTTTATTTTCTAACTATCAAAAAGCCATTTTCACTAAGGAAGTACGCACAAAACCTTTACATGAATTGCTTGTGCAATTAGAAGCACAAGGAAAACTTCCTATGGGTTTGTTTAAAGATCTTACTCTGAAAAAATTACATGAGGAAGTAGCGCAAATGCAAGAAACCTTCTCTCGATTTGATCTACAGCTAGGCTCTCTTTTCTGTGTCAGCCTATCTTCGAGATGTAGGAAAATAGAGCAGCTCAAATGTGGCAATTGGATAGCTCCTGCTATTGAGCTGTCTTTTGAAAATCAAAAGATCCATATCACTGGGACTTTAACAGATCTATCGACAAAAGGTCTTATTTCTAAAGGGTCTAATCATTTAGAGGGTTTGATTCACATATGGCCTGTTTATCTGATTTATCTGATCCTACAACCACAAATGAACTTAAAAGCCTCCTTGCTTTCTTTGAAAGACAGCTCTTATTTATCTCTGGAAATCAAAGACCCTATTTCATCTATGCAAAAATACCTGGGCTATTTTTTTCACGCTCGTCAAACTATCTCTCCTCTGAAAACAACTTGGGCTAAAACCTTGCTTTTAGGAACTCAAAGCGATTTTGAAAAAGTTCTTACAAATGATCTTTGCCCAAATTCAGCAAGAATACAAGATGCTTATGAAAAGTGGTTAGAGCGTCGTGGATTTTATTTTGATGCTCAAAAAACTTGGAACTACTGGACCCCTATATTCAAAAATGTGTTTTTTGAACTCATTGGCTCTCTATGAAAGAATTTGATATCCTCGATCGTAATCTTCCTATATTTGGCCCTCACTTTCTGGAAGCCTCTGCTGGTACAGGAAAAACGTTTGCAATTGAGCATCTAGTTGCCAGACTCATTCTTGAAGCAAAAGATCCCATTGCTATAGAACAAATTCTAGTAGTCACTTTTACTAGAGAAGCAACTCGTGAATTAAAACGGCGCATCCGCCAGAATCTACAACGCCTTTATAAGAATATCCGAGAGAAAAGCTCAGATCTCGATTACCTAAAAGCTATTCTGGAAAAAGGCAATGCTGCGCTTTTACAAGCGCAAGAAAGAATAGAGTCTGCTCTGATCTTTTTTGATAATGCTTCTATTTATACATTGCATAGCTTTTGTTATAAACTGATCCAGGAATTTGCCTTTGAAACCCAAAATGGTTTTAATCTTAATGATCCTGATGAACACGCCTATTTATCCACTTTGCAATACGCTGTAAAACAAGTTCTGCGCACAGAGATGAAAAGTCCTTTGTATAGCCCTAATCAAGTGCATTTCTTACTCTCTCAATACAAGTTTAATCCTGAACATTTATTAAATCATTTAATGCAAGTGACCAAAGAGGATAGAAAACTAGATCCTTTTCCCTCCTTTATCGAGTTATACCAACAATTTCTCTCTGTGCTCCCTTCGTTATCCTCTGTGTGTAGTTTTAAGTTTGTAGAAGAGATCCAACAACTATCCGCTGTTTATAAGCAGATGACCGATAAAAACTATCTAAAAGAAGCTGAAGTCTGGGGAAGAATTCTAGAAACAAAAACTTGCAGCCTAGAAGAGTTTGATGCTCTGCTCACGAAGAATTCTTTCCTAGAAAAAATAACCGAATCAAATCGTAAAATACGTGCTAAAGCAGCTGTCTTTACGTATGCAGATCTATTTAAAGAACTACAAAACTATTCTTTGCCTCTTTTACAACAAGCCAAAGATCCCAAAAAAAATTTCCTAAGACTCTGCGCTTTATGCCAGGCAAAATCTCAGTTGCTTTTACAAAAAGCAGATCTGTACTTTCCTGATACAATTGTTAGCAGAGTTCATCAAGCACTCATTGAGCATCCTGAACTCAAAGAACAGATACAAAATAAATTTCAAGCAGTTATCATCGATGAATTCCAAGACACAGATAAAACTCAATGGCAACTATTTCATCAACTATTCACACCAAAAATGCAGACCTTTTGCCTTGTAGGAGATCCCAAACAATCCATCTACGCCTTTAGAAAAGCAGATCTATACACATATTTATCCGCAGCTAAAATCATAGGTAAAGATCATTTGCGTTACCTAAATACAAATTATCGAAGCTCTTTTTCTCTGATTGAAGTGCTAAATAAACTTTTAACAAAAACCAACAGCTGGATGCCCATCCCTGAGCTACAATCTTATTTAGACGTACATTCTGTTCACCCCATTAATTTAAATCTCCCTTATGTAACAGCTCCTGTGCATCTATTTGTAGCAAAAGCCACTTATCGTAAAAGAGCAAGGTGGCCAACAATCTCTACGGAAAACCAACAGCTATTTGCCTTCATTGCTCAAGAAATTAAGCAATTACAAATCCATTATCATACTCCAAAATCCAAGATCGCTATTTTAGTTAAAGATCGTTATCAAGCAGCTAGAATGGTTTCTTTTCTGAGCAGCCAAGGGATTGCTTCTAACTTTAAACGAGGGGTAGCCCTTACTCAGTCAAATGCTTACTTTGGCTTTAAAGAAATTTTAACAGCTGTATTAGATCCCACAGATTCAAGCAAAATAAAAACCGCTCTTGGAACACCAATCATTGGATGGACAGAGCAGCAATTAATCCAAGACTGGAAACATCCTTGTTTTGGCCTGGCAAAGATCCATTTCCAGGCCCTTAAAACCATTTGGGAAGAAAAAGGCTTTAGCTGTTTTTTTCACTCTCTATTGCATACTTATTTTGATCCAGATATCTCTGTTTTACAAAAGCTTCTCTCTTCTAAGCAAACAGAGCTTTATTTAGATTTAACTATACTAGCAGAAATGCTCATTGAACAAGAAATGCAAGGTTACCAAGGAATTTCACTGCTTAGAGCTTTAAACGATATACAAAACACCTTAGAAGAGGGTCGCTTTGCAACCCCTTCTCAACAAGAAGAAGATAGTGTGCGTGTAATGACTATTTTCATGAGTAAGGGTTTAGAATTTGATGCCGTATTTGCTCTTGTCTTAGCTTCTCGTCAAAAAACACCAGACTACATCGCGATCAAAGATCAACTCATTCCTTCTGATCTAGAAGATCCTAGATGCCAGCTTGCTTTAGAAGAAGCCGATGCAGAAAAAATGCGCCAATTATATGTTGCTCTTACACGTGCAAAATATCATTTGTATATTCCTGTTATTTTAGATCAGTTGCAAATACAAATACAATTAGCAGAAGCATCTCCTATCGAATTATTCTTAAGCAATTGGTTATTTCAAGAGACAAATTGGCAAAAAGCTTACACTCTGATCCCTACAATAACACAAGATTCTATTGCATCGATTATTTCTGAATTGCAACCTAATATTACCTATTCCCTTTGTACGCAGATAGAGTCTCTACCACCTTCTTCAAAAACAGTACCTCCCATTCTAATAGAGCCAGAAGGAATCTTATTGAACATCTCTTCTGAACATTGGCTCTCTTTCACTTCCATAGCGCAATTAGAAAAAAAACAAGAAAAACAGACTCATTCCTTTATAGAGCAAAATACTCTCTGCAGCATGCCGCTTGGAGCTGAAACAGGAAATATCATTCACCATATTTTAGAACAGTGCTTTAAACTACACTATCACTGTCCGATAGATTCTCATAAAATTTCTTTGCTGATCCATTCCCTTCTACAAAACACTTTATTAAAAGATTGGCAACAAGTGATTGAACAAGCAATCCTATCTATTTTAAAAGAACCTCTTCTCATCGATCAGATCTCTCTTTCCCTCTCTGAATTAACCTCTGATCAAATGCAACAAGAAATGGAATTTGTCTTTCCGATTAAAGAAGGGATGATGAAAGGCTTCATCGATCTGTGTTTTGAATACCAGGGAAAATACTATCTACTTGATTGGAAAACCAACTATCTAGGTCCTGATGAAACCCATTATTCTGAAGAAGAGCTAATCACAGAAATGAATCGCTGTAATTATCTTTTGCAAGCATCTATTTATGCTACAGCCCTTAAGAAACATATACAACTCTTTGATCTCAGTCCTTTTGAAGCTGTATTTGGAGGAGCCATTTATTACTTCATCCGAGGCAAAAAATTCTATCACTTTTATCCCACCTTTATGGAATAGCTATGTTACCCGATAAAAATCATTTCTCACATTGGCCTCTTCTTGAATCTCTTTTAGAACAGGGGGTTTTCTGTTATTTAGATCTATACTTTGCAAAAAAAATACTCCCATCTGGACCTGAAAACCAGGCTCTTTTACTTGCTATTCTCTTTTCTATCTCTCGTCAAGGTCACCTTAGCTTACATCTAGAAAATAGTTCTCTACAAAAACAACTTCGTGCAATTGGCCTTGTAGATATATCACAAGAGCTTATTTTTTCTGCTTTAATCACTCTTCCAGATATACTTATCGATCGAAATGGGCAAGACATACATAAATTGGTCTGTCTAGACAACAACTATCTGTACCTACAGAAGTATCGAGTACAAGAGAATCAAATTCTTTCTTCTTTACTTAACCTATTAGAAAACAAAAAATCTCTTTATGAATCTCCTAAACAATTAATCAACAAGCTAAACCTAGAGCAGAAACAAGCGGTTCTCTCAGCCCTTACCCATTCTTTTTCCCTAATTATCGGAGGGCCAGGTACAGGGAAAACATTTACAGCGGCGCAAATTATCTTGCAAGCATGCACGCAAAAAGATAGTCGTATTCTGCTTACAGCACCCACTGGTAAAGCTGTTGCTCAACTAGAGAATAGTCTACAAAAAACCTTGCCTTCCCTATCTTGGCAATCTGGGACCCTGCACTCTATTCTTAACAAAGCCCAAAAACAAAATATCCCCTTACTTGCAGACATCATTTTAATCGATGAAAGCTCTATGATCGATGCTTCTTCATTTGCAAGACTGCTCCCTCTTATACGAACAGATTCTCATGTAATTCTCATTGGAGATCAAAATCAATTACCCCCCGTGGAATCAGGCAGTATTTTTGCAGATCTAGTGGAAATAGCCCCCTTTTTACAGATCCCCTTAACAGAGCTAAAAAAAGTTTTACGCTCAGACTCTCCTGCTATTTTACAATTTTCACAGGCTATTTGTAGGTCAGATACAAAAAAAGCCACACAATTATTACAAGAACAGAAAATCAAATGGATAGATTCAAAGGATGGATTGTCCTATGAAAAAATCTGGGGCCTCTGCCAAAAAAAAATCCCCCCTTATAGTTTTAGCTCACCTCCTAATCCGCATCAATTGATCCCTTACATCGATTGTTTTCGCCTGCTCTCTTGTATGCGCCAAGGACCGCTTGGTGTAGATGCCCTCAATCAATTTCTATTGAAAAAAACTTATCAAAGCACCCCTTTACAAAACCTATGGGTTTTTCCCATTCTCATCCAACGCAATAGTCCAGATCAAGATCTCTACAATGGAGACTCTGGTATTCTAGTTCGGCAAAAAACTACTTCTGTAATCGATAAACAACTTAAAAGCGCCGATTACGCTCTCTTTTACAATCGTCAGGACAAACAAGAGTATCGTAAAATAGACGCCTTAGCCCTACCAGCTTTTGAAGCAGGTTATTGCCTCTCTGTTCATAAAAGCCAAGGTAGTGAATGCGATGAAATTATCATTGTACTTCCAACAGGCTCTTCTGTCTTTGGTAGAGAAGTTCTTTATACAGCCGTTACACGCGCTAAAAAAGAAGTGTGTTTGATTACCTCTATGCAAACACTCACAGAGACACTAAACCATAGTTCTTATAAGGTTTCTGGCTTAAAGGCTCGCGTAAAAGCTTTTATTCCTGGAAAAACTTCCTTAAACTCTCTGGAAGAACAGGGCAAACCGTCTTTGGTTTTTTAAAAATCTTGCCTCTTATTTTAGCAATAAAATCATAGCCAGCATTAGTTATACAAAGAGGTATGCAACGGATGAGATAGCTTAAAAGTTTCCAGCCTTTTCCTAAAGAACGTAAAATATATAAGATCGCCTCTGTTTTAAAATAGATCCTATCCTGTTTTTTATCATATACCATGATACTATCTGGGATGGTCTCTATGTTTTTAGCCTTAGCAAGATTGCAAAAGGTTTTCCCTTTTATCGGGGAAAACAGGAAAGGTGTTTGCATTCTTAACAAGGTAAATCGCACAAAAAAATGACACAAGCCACAACTACCATCATAAAAAACCCTTGGGAGTTCCTCAAATAGATCTTGATGCATATTTCTTCTTTTAAAGAGTTTCATTCATCTTAGCGTAACGTATAAATGAAAATGAACAGAAAGAATTTTTTTATGAAGAAAAAGGCCCTGTAATTACAGGGCCTTTTAAAGATTTAAAAACCGTAGATCAATTCTACTTCTAATTGTCTAAAACGACGGTAAGGACCAATATGCTTATTCAGCGAAATGGATTGCATCCAGCTGAGCTGAATGTCAATCTGATTGGTAAATAAATAATCCAAGGTCATTTGATATCCTTGATAGTTTACATTACCGCCTGCTGTCTTTATCGTATTAAGACCACCTTTACCATCTAGTTTTACAGTATAAAACCCAACAGAAGATGCATTTCCTGTACCAATTCCGGACACATCAAAATCAGGCACGCATTGTGCAGCAAGAAGCTGCCCGTTAATATCAAAAGCCCAGTCGCCTTTTTTCTTAAGCTCTCCCATGGAGACTCCTAAATAAGTACCCCAGTTTGCTTTTTGATTATCTGTAATCGGCAACTTTTGCGCTTTGTGATTGTATAAACCACCTAAGTAAATTTGCACTGGTTTCTTTGAACAAAAGGCATTAAATCGATATCCAATAATTAATTGAGAAACAATAAAATCAAAACGTTGTTTATCAATAGAGTCGGTAAACTTCTTTGTATCCCAATCAATAACGGAATATTTGGTATAAAAACCGGTTTTAAAGAGATTGAGAAGCCCGATTTCTCCTACGTAACCAAACTGTTCTTTCCATTCGTTAACAAGAAAAACACCTGCGTGTAAGTAAGCGCTTCCAATAGGATCGATATTATGGCCATACTTAAACCACACACCATCAAAAAACGAGTTGAACTCTACTTTTGAATCAAGCATAGAAGACATGCGGCGACGTCCCAACTCGACATCTAGGCCCCAATTGCTTCGATCAAAAATGCGATAACCCCAAATAGCTCTTTCTAATTTTAGCTTATTTAAAGTTCCACTTATGATTCCAGCTTCGTTATCAAATTCTAATTTCACAGCTGCCCATGAACGATCTGTTCGATAGTCAAACATCAAATTTACTTCAATATCAAAACCATTAGAAGGAATAGGCAGTCCATCACTACCAAATACAACTCCGTTAGGTCCTCTTTGATTTACACCATTTGCAGTTTCATGCGTATGTTGAAATTCTGTACGGACCTCTCCACTGATGGATAAAGCTCCACCTGACTCTTTAATAGTCACTTGGCGCTTTGTATTGATCCAATCGCGCAATGCACCAATATCTCTTTGATCAAGATCATCTGCTTCATCAATGGTTGCTGCCATCGCAGAAGACGCAACAACTATCGTGCTTAAAAGAAACAAGCAGCATTTCAAACCTAATTTCATCATTGGCTCCAGATTAATTTTTTATATAGGGGGTAAATATTCAAGGAATTACTAGGAAAAATCTCAAAAATACCCAACATAAGATCAGCTGATTAATAGGGAAAATTAAAAACAATCACAGGATTTTATAAAGGGAGTCTTAATTTATTTCAAAGAAAATAGATGCAACACCATTAAAATTTGCTATTGCTGATAAAGTACAAGGGAATTCATGAAAGATAAGGGATCTTCCATGAGATAAGAAAAGATGATATAGCTCAAAAGCATTTTTAGAAAGGGTTTTTTTCATAGTATTAGAAAAAATAGGTTATCTTTTACGCAAATTAGCTCCACAGGTAACTGAAAGAGGCTTTCTGCTAGAAAAAAATAAACTTTACTTGTTATTCTTTAGCACAATTAAATATAGGTTTTAACTTATGAAAAGCTTTTTTCTCATTTCTATCTTTTCTTTCTCTTTTATCTATTCTCATCTCAAGACAACCCATGAGGATCTTGTTTGTCGAGCAGCGATTGATATTGGGTCGGGAAAAATTGGAATTCTAGTAGCCGAAGTAAATACAAAAACCAATAAGATTGCACGTGTGCTATTTTCTGATATAGCTAAACTTCCCTTGCGTTTAAGCCTTGAAAAGACAGGGGAATTTAACGAAGAGATCCAAAAAAAACTTCTTAAAACCCTTCAAGAATTTAAAAAAAAAGCATCTGTTTATTGCCCTCAATCCTATTTTGCCATTGCAACAGAGGCCTTTCGCCTTTCAAAAAATGGCAAGGAAGTTGCGGATAAAATCCATGAAGAATTTGATATCCCTGTTGCCATTATTTCTCAAAAAGAAGAAGGAGCCTTAGGATTTTTAACCGCTGTAAGCATAGCTGAGCTCGATCCAGAAAATGCCATTGTTTACGATCAAGGAGGAGGTAGCTTTCAAATGACCTACAAAGAGGGAGATTCCTATATTACTTATGAAGGGAAAGTAGGAAAAGTTGTTTCTAAATTAAAATTATTAGAAATTCAAAAAAAGGATTTTGAAGAATCTTTTAGCCCCAATCCTGTTTCAAAAGCTGAAGCGACACAAGGGATAAAATGGGTTCAAGACCAAATTGCAGATATTCCTGAAACTCTCCTGCAAAAAATCAAAATAAATTCTTTTCGCGTAAAAGGAATAGGAGCTCATCCCCAAGTCATACTTGCAAAACATGCAACTTATGACATCCATAACGTTTCTTCTCATTTAGAGAAAATGGTCGACTTAACAGACGCATCTATCATCTCTACATATCCTCCCATCTCATCTGATTTTCATGCCACCGCACTTGTAGAACTTATGTTAACTTATAGTGTGATGGATCAATTTGGGATCCAAACGATCGATTATGTGCCAACTTTAGGAGGGAATACATCTGGCCTTCTTATTTCCCAAAAATATTGGGAATAAGAACACTCATAACAAACTTGGATCCACTACAACATGTTTGATTTTTTTACGATTCCATGTATAGACAATATGTATTTTTTCATCTTTGGTTTGAATTATGCTTGGATAAGAATATTCGCCTGGGTTTTCTTCTAAAACCAATTTCATTTCCCAAGTCTTTCCTTCATCATTTGAAATAGCAACATTTAAAGGGAATCGATCTTCTTTGGAATGATTATAAACCAAAGCCACCCGGTCATCTATAAGACGTACTGCATCAATGCCGGAATTTGGGTTAGGAAGATCAATTGGTTGAGCAGCACTCCAAGTTTTTCCTCCGTCATAGGATTCTGCAGAGCAAATATGCCCAATCTGATATGACCTAGCAAGAAGTTTGATCACTCCATCTTTTGTAAGAAACAAAGTGGGTTGAATGATTCCAAACAATTGGGAGTTAACATTGATAGGTGTACTTTTACTCCATGTATGACCAGCATCAGATGTAATATCAACCCAACAACCCCACAGCTTCCAACTTTCTATAGAGGATCCACAGAGAAGGGTTCCATCCGCTAACAAAAGAGGTTTGTTTTTTACAGGCCCAATAACTCCTGCAGGCAACATCTGAGCTTCTGTCCAACTTTGACCCTCGTCGTAAGAGCGTTTTAAAAGACTAGACCATTGTTGAGGGTTTCTTCCTGCTCTATAAAACAAGATAACTTCCTTATTTGGCATAGTAAATAGAACGGGGTTCCAAGAAGGTATGTCTTTTTCTAACGCAATTTTTTTAGGGCAGCTCCATTCTTGATTTAGAACAGACAACCAAATCGCTACATCGTTTGCCCCTTCATTAGTACCTCCAAACCAAGCACAAAGAAGCGCTCCTGAATCGGTTTGAGTTAAAGTTGCAGCATGACAGGAGGCAAAAGGAGCATCCTGAAAAATAAATTCTTGTTTAATGATGCAAGAAGGTGTTGCTTGTAATAATAAAGAAAAAGCAATCATAAAGAAAAAACACCCACATTTTTTTATTATCTGTTTCATTTTTAAACTCTCTAAAAATTAGACAACAATTCTCCAAGAATAAAAGATTTTTGTCTAACTATAAACTCACATCTACACTTACGGCAAATGCCTTTTCATGAAAAAAACGTGCTTCAAAAATTACAATCAAATCCACATCTACTAAAATAATCTTCTGCAAAAGACCTTGACAATTGATTTTAAAAATGCGTTAGTATGTATAAAACCCGTATAAATTAAGGGATTTATACATGCATATAGCAAAATCAACACTTTTTGAGATTGCTGAAAGTCAACAAGGATATTTCACTTTTAAGCAAGCCATTGCAGCTGGATTTAACGATAAGAATCATAGATATCATGTCCAAAACGGCGACTGGATTAAAGTTCTTAGAGGAATATACCGATTATCCAACTATCCAGTAGGGGAAAGAGAAGAATTGGTTCTATGGTTTCTATGGTCGCAAAATCGATTAGGTATTCCTCAAGGAATATACTCTCATTACACAGCCCTTGATCTTTATGAGCTTTCTGATTACATGCCTTCAAAATTACATATGACTGTCCCTATAAGCTTCAGAAGAACGATAAAAATTCCTGAAATTTTAATTTTGCATAGAAAAAAGCTACAATCTTTTGAGATTGTAACAAAACAAGGTTATAAAGTTACAACACCACTAAGAACGCTGATTGATGTGATAGAGGATAATGTATTAGCTGAAGAGTTACTAGTTCAAGCTGTTCAGGATGCTAAGAAAAAAGGATTAATTACTAAACATGCAATTGACCAAATAAATCAAACGCATTTTTCTGAAGTTAAAGAAAAAATATTGAATATTATGGAGGTCAGAAATGAATAAACTGTTCAAAACAGCAACAGCTTTTCGAAAAAGTCTTGAAAGTAGGTTAATGAATATTTCACAAGAAACCAAGGTTGATCTTCAGAGGCTAAGAAGAAAAGTTGCTTTTGATCGCTTATTAGCTCATATTTTTACAAATGACATCAATACATGGATTTTGAAAGGCGGCTATGCTTTGGAACTAAGATTTGCGCACGCACGCGCTACAAAAGATATAGATCTAACCATGCCTGTGCAATCTTATAGTGAATTTGAGGCAGAAACACTTATGACAATGTTACAGCATGCGTCTGAAGCTAAACTTGAGGATTATTTTACATTTGCCATTGGCTCTGCTATGCAGGAACTTAGTGGTACTCCCGAAGGTGGCTTTCGATTTCCAGTTTCTACAATCATAGATGGACGGATATTTGTGAAGTTTCATATAGACATTGGAGTCGGAGACATCCTAGTGGAGCCTACAGAAGTAATTACAGGAGAAGATTGGTTAGAATTTGCAGAAATCGCTCCAGCCAAAATCTATGCAATTTCAAAAGAACAACAATTTGCTGAAAAATTGCATACATATACATTTCCACATGCCAATCGTTTCAACACTCGTGTCAAAGACCTAGTAGCATGTTACTCTTGGTTCGGGAAGAATCTATTAATGAGGCAGTAGTGAATGATAATTTACAGAAAGTATTTCAAAGAAGAAACACTCACAACTTACCCGATTTATTTCCTCCCCTCCTAATGATTGGATGGCAAAATTTGATTTGCTTGCAAAGGAATGCAAAATGAAAGAAACTCTCGATCAAGCGGTTGAAATTCTTGATCAATTCTATCAAAAATTGCTACTTAATAAAGACAAGGTCTCAAATATTGCAATGTTTTCTTAAATTTCTCTATTAATTAGGAACTTCCTAAAAACTCACATCCGCACTTACAGTAAATGCCTTTTCATGAAAAAAACGCGCTTCAAAATTGCAATCAAATCCACGTTGATTGGTGAGACCACAACCTAAAACCAAACCAAACAGATGCTGGCTTTTAAAAGAAAAATACCCTTTGGGAAAAACAGGGAGTGGGGGAAGATGCCGGAGCTTTCCTTGAAAATCTGCACATTGTAGAGCGATATAAGGGATCAAATAAGAAAAGCGCTGGTAGAGCCCCATGCTCACTTGCCATTCATAACAAAACATCTTTGTTTTTTGAGGAAGATAGGATTCTTGATCTACTAAAATGGCATAAAGATCAGGACGCACAGCTCTATAACTTGCTGCAAGTCCCACTTGTGTGTCTCCCCAATAGACCAGAATAGCTCTTCCCCCACCACCCCACGCAAAATGACTATGGGACTTGTAAGAGATATCAGGCCCCTGAGGATAAAGACGCTGTGTAAACTCTGCATGCGTTTTCCCCAGTTCAAAATAAAGGTCCAAACGCTGGTTGATAGATGCTGTAAATGTCCCAAAATTACTAGTGAGCTTTGCCTTAGGCATGTTTTTAACCTGCAGAGCATTTTGACGCAGAACTTTAAGTTTGCGATTCTGCACATGATCATACTCATAACCCATCTTGATCCTAAGCCAAGACTCTTTTGATAAAAAAAGCCCTTCTTCAGGAATACCAGGTGAGCCAGGGTTGCCTGTATACAAACCAAAGCCACTATTACAAATAAGTAGACCGCTTAAAAATAGATAAATTTTTTGCATAGTCTCAAATTATCTAATATATACTACAGGAATGCAAGACCAAAAGATGCTCTACATCACCGAGCACCATGGGTTTTGATTCTCTGTCTTTTCTGCATGAAGCAGATCTATACCTCTTTGCCAGTTCTGAGCACTTGCTAAAGAAACAGGGCTTTGTCCATTGTAGGTTCGATTTCTGTCCGCTCCACGGTTTAAAAGCTCCTCTAACAATTTCTCCATCTCCATTTCAATCGCAAAATGAAGAGCTACTTTCCCACCACGCCAAGAGGCTTCTAAATCCACTTTACCTGTTTTTACAAGAAGTAAAGCCATTTCTTCATGACCGTTATGGATAGCGCTCATGAGGACATTCCATCCATGCATGGGCTTTATCGAAAGATCTGCCCCAACTTCCAAAAGCATTTTTACACAAGGAATCCAATTTTTCTGTACAGCTAGGTATAACGGTGTTTCTCCGTTTAAAGCAGGGATATTTAGTAGGCTTTTTTCTGCATTTAAGAGAAGCTCTAGATTCATAAGATTTCCAACCGCTGCTGCGTAATGCAGCGCTGTCCAGCCTTGAGAATCTTTGATAAGAAGATCAACTTTTTTATCGATAAGGGCTTTTAGGAAAAAAGAAGAATCAGCTGTTGCTGCATAATGAATGGCACTTTTTCCAAATGCACTTAAGCGATTCCAATCGATAATCTCTTTTTCTATCTCTCTAAAAACTTCTTCATTAGATTCCTCAATAGCTTGAATCACAGATAAAAATGTTTCATCTGATGAGTTCTTTACAGGAGACATTAACATCATCGTGTTATAAGGAATGCCATGGCTAGATACAGGGAAGGAATCTTCTATGGGCAGTTTGAATAAACGCCCAGACTCCTCTTTCAAGACAAGAAATTCTTCACTCTCTAACGAAGATAGCTTTTTGGCATGGGTTTTCAAAATCTGAGCTGCTAAAGGACTTTGTTTGGATTCTGTATCTTCAAGCCTTGGCTCATATCCTCCAAAAACATTTGCAAATTCTCCATTAGGCTTTTTCTCTCTGATATCAAGTCTATTATGCTCCAAATCAAAGAACCATTTTTCTGCACTAACAAGAGTATTTAATGGGTCTTGCACCCAAAGAGAAAGCTTTTTAAGTACTTTTTGTTTTTCTTCGAGGGCTTGAACTCGTTTTTGTTCTGCTTGAAGAAGGATTAAATGATCACTATAAGGGGATCTTTTCTGCTTTTCCATGGATTCTAAAATAGAATTTGCAACAGAATCCTTAGCTAAATCGATACGTACAAGAAGATTAGATTTGGATAGTTTTTGATAAGGATGTTTTTTAATTTTTAGATTGACAAAAGTCTTTTCCACACGTTTTTCTATAGAAAAATAGCTTTCTTTTAACGAAGTCAACATCGTAGTAGCAAACTGCTCCAATTCTTCTTGAGAGAGCTGTCCATCAGAACGCTCTTTTACAGATGAATCCTTCAAAAGGTGTACAAAGATCGCTTTTGCTTGTTCTTTTTGAGAAGCATCTTCTCGCTCTGTTTGGAAAAGTTTCATGAGGATATTTCTTTCTTCAATGTATAAACTTTTCAAAATACCCGCTGCATTAAATTCAACAAAAGGGCCTCGTGCATAAGGAATCGGTGAGAAAATAGGCGGACAAACTTTTTCTTTTCCTAAAATGGTGTTTTCCTTAAACCGAGGAACTTTATCACCTTCTTGCAAGGTCCTATAGTAACTGGAAAAAAAATTCATCATCTTTGCAGCTTCTAGCCATTTTTTTACTTCTGGCAGAGTAAACCCTACTTCCTTGATTTCCCTACATAGTATCCCACAAGCTTTATCCAAAAGATTGAAATAGGCTTCCTCCTCTTCTCCATCTGGTGTCCCTTCCAAAGTGTGAATCAAATCCACATCTGAATCAATTACAAAGAGATTCTCTGCTTTATTAATCTCTTTTTGCTTACCAATAATCCTACAAGAAATATTTACCGGAAACCTTGACATGGAAGCTAACTGTTCTACAGAAATCCCTTCTTCTTTTGCTAAATTTCGTAAGATATCATCAAAACTTGCAAATTTACTCTGAATGGGAAAGCTATGCGCTCTCAAAAATCTCTCGCCGGTTTTAGGATCATTATACCAATTCTGGACAAATTCTTCTTGGAACAATTGACCTGACCAAAATCCTTTAAGGTGATAATCCAGCATGGCAATCACATAGCCAACATAGGTGTTTTGATATTCAGGATGAATAATAGGATAAAGCTGGTAATCTGTGTTCATATTAAGACTGAAAAAAGGGATCGTATCATGGATATAAACTCCTCTTGCAATTTCTTGTGCAATCTGTAAAACATCCTCCTGGCTTAAGAGATTTTCTCCTTCTGTTGCAGGTAGAAAGAACATATACTCATCATAAACTCCCTCCTCTAATTCCTTCAGAAGATCCAAAATAATGCCGGTCTGATGACGCACCCCTCCTACATCTCTAGCAGGAAATCTTAACTCCACAGAATGTGGCTTCCAAGGATTTTTTATGACCGATTTATTGTAAACCTCTGTTAGACGATCGGCTTGTACTCGTTCTTGGAAGGTGAACTTATCGTAAGTGCGGAAGTTTCTTGATTCTACTTGGCCTCCTGCTTTCTTATTATTATCTACCCATTTTCTCCATGGTTTATCACGCCCTCCATTGATAATAAGCCCATTTCTAACCTGCGCCCAAGCTCGATACCCATCTGGCATAATCTTAGAATATAGCTCTACTCCAAAGTTATTTATAGATTCTCTATTAGAGGGATCAGAAACAGCTGCACGAATATAGGCTCGATTTTTTGGGGTATCTTCAGTAAAATGACCTCCTTCTTTTTTTCTCCTAAACATATGACTAAGTCTTACTGGATTTTCATCAAATGTAGTGGGAGGAACCCATGAAGCAGGTGGTTGTGGATTGAGAGATTTTGCAGCTACTTGTGCTATTTTTTGATCATCTCCAGCTGCTTTCAAATGCGGAAAAACAACAAGTTTTTTTTGTTCAGGAATATAAGCTAAATCTATTTGCAAATCTTGCAATCTTTTAAGATTTTTCAAAGAAATGGGCTTGGCAGTACAAGAATTGATAATTTTATCGGAAGAAATGCATATGATTTTTCCATCCGAGTGAGATACTATACCAAGGAGTGTTCCATTTTTTAGAGCCCATAACCTAGAATGATTGTCTTGGTAATCAGTAGTTTCATTGGAGATAGGAAGCATTCCTTTGAATAGAGAAATGAGCTTTTGAGAACGGTCTGATAACTTTTGATCAGAAGAAAAAGAGGAATTTGTTTGAAGAGATGAATCCCTAAAAGAGATAGGCGATGTCATAGAAGTTTTTCCTGTTTAATTAAAAAAAATACGGTTACCCTACTTTCCACGGAGAAAGTTTAATCAGATGCATTAAAATCATTATCAGACCAATTAAAATTATCTTTGCTCTCATAATCATCTGCGACTTCTTTAACCATCTCCTGCCAAATTGCCCATTCCGTTTTATGATTTTCAGGAGATTTTCTCATAGACTCTAGCAGATCGGCTGCATATGCAATCTCGAAATTGCAACGCTCATTAAAAATTTTACAAAATTCTATAATGCAAGAGAAAATTTCAGGTAAAGTAAGTTGCAGCGTTCTTTGCTCTTCCTTTGGAATATGCAATACAAGACGTATTGCTTCATTCCATTCAGAATGACAATCATAAGTAGAACAGACTTCTATAAAGAAAAAAGAATAAAGTCCCGACTTTTGCTCTTCCTTTATCACTTTGGGTTCCACTAAAGGCCAAATGCCGAGAAGAAAAAATATATTAATATGGAATGCTTGCCCTACAGAAAATGTTTCTGGTATTTGCTTTGGGGTTTCCATATCACTACTCCACTTGTAGTTGTTCCTTTTACAGAACAATATTTTAATCCTAAACGAATCAAGAGATGAAAAGATAGCACATTGAAACACAAAAAGTCAAATTGTTTTTTTACTTTGTTAATGCAAAATTAAAATGCTCTTTAAGAAACTTCTATGCGTATTGAACTGGATGAATTTCTAAAAAGATAGGCAGAAATTGAAAATAAGAAATCTTAGTTTCTGTTGCACAAAAAATATCTTGGATAAAAACGCAGCAAAAAGAAAACATTTACCGACGTTTCTATCCATGAATGCAAAGTAAGAAAAATCAAGGATTGGTTCGGACAGCTGAAGTACATTCTTCACAACTTAAAACTGTTTTTTGCAGATATTCTTCATGAAGAACTTACAGGATCTAAGCATCAAAAATAAACCTTTAAATCCTTTATACGCCATAAGAATGCAAAGGAAAAAGATATTCCGAAGGCTTTACATACACTGTCCAAGGCTTATTTTCAGAACCGAGCCATTTTTTCCAAGAGCTCATGGGATACCCAAGAGAGCAGCTTGCATCAAATCTCCAAAGTTCTAGGTCTTGAGTCCCCGGGTTGATCACAAAGCCAAAATAGAACCCCGGCCAATTGGTATCTGCAAAGATTAGGCATCGAGGAGAAAGCCCTATTTCACAAGCAGCATCGGTGATGAAGTTATGTACATCAAACGAAAAACCGATGGAGTTTTGAGCAAGCAATAAACAGCTTTTAGCGATTTTTTTCATTTGCTCTGCAGAGATAAACGCTGTTTTTGGAAGAGAGAATTGCTCTATGATTTCTTGTATTTTGGGAGTTAAGACAGAGAAGAGAAGTTTTTGTAAATACTCTTTGCAGTTTACAGATGGAATTAGAGGTAATTGCTGATACAGGAAAGCATCTATGTCATCAGGAGTTATCTGGGGAAATGCATCTAACGTTTGGTCTCTGAACTCTTTGGGTGTTTGTAAAGGATAGTTTATTTTGCTTGGAGAGAGCTGTTGCAAGAGATATTGCTGCATTGGTGGAGTTAAAAGCATCTGTTGGTAAAACTGGACACCAGGATGGATGAATACATCGCGTATCCAAGTATAAGTAAAACCGTTATCTTGCCATCCTTGTTTAAATAAAGGCTCTGATGGGAGCAGAAGAAAAGCATGCACCGGCGAGTTCATCAGCATGGTTCTTGTTACATTTGGGATCTCTTTCAACGTATCTAGTAAAAAGATCAACAACTCAAGAGGGCTCTCTACGACTCTTTGCTCTAATGTGACTTTATCTGTGCAGAAATAATTTTGAACCAGGGTTTGCATCGTTCCTCCCGAGATGTAACACCAAGGTTCTTTGCTCTTCATGCGTTTTTGGACGTTTAAAAAAAACATTCTCTGATGAAGGTGCAATACAATAGCAGCTACAATTTCCGTGATGACTTTTTGTTCTTTTGCTTGGACAAAGAGCAAAGATTCTGTAGCTAAAAAGAAGTCGCGCAAGGATTGGTTAAACTCTTTTTCTGTTTCAATAGCCGTCCAAAGAGAAGCATTTGTTCTTCCATGTTTATAAAAGAGACGAAAACCAGCAGGAGAATCTTCATCGCTTATACTCACTAGTTGTGGATCATATACCTCCTGAAAATAGTGAGAAAATTGATCTAGGTAATACTGAATAATGATCGAAAATAAAGAGCTTAAGTCATTAGCCTCGCTGATCAATTGTTCTCGACGATCTATGCAAGCTTGTAAATGGTGAGAGAGGCTTTGATATTCTGCTTGAAAACTTCGTATGCGGCTTGTCGTATCAGCACGATTTATTACCCCTTGTACAGCTCGTAATTGATCGGCTGTAATCTCAACTTCTTTTTGCAACTTTTCTAACTCTTGGTGGTAGATTTCTAACTTTTCTTGAAGACAGCTGTGTATAACAAAACCTAAACCCTCTGGTTCTTCTGGAGAGAACCCAAGAGCTGTATATAGGTGCCAACGGACCAGTTGTGGATCAGCTTCAGAAAAAGAGGCCAGCGTAAACTCCCATGCTTTTAATAAAGCATTCTCCGTTAAACCAGTAAATGCAGCTTGCATCTTTTGAATAGGCTGATTTATAGCAACTTTTTGCAAAAGCTCTGTTACGGTTGAGCAAGAAGAAAACAGGGGAGAGCAGATGGTTTGCATCTGCTGCATTTGCTTTTCTAAAGATAGTTTTTGGTCAATTACTCCACAAGCTTTTAGAGCTTGTAAAATCCCAGGTGATAGCAGAGCCCTTTCGTCTAGGCTTTGTTTGCAATACATGCTTGTATACGTTGTGCTCATAGCAGCAATGTATTCATTCCCATTATAGATTCTTTTTAACTGACCTGTGCTTAAAAGTTGGTAGAGATCGACTAAAAATAGAGCCAGTTGTTCTTTCTGCACAAGAATGCCTGGCGCTGTAGCAAAACAAGAGCCGATGTTTTGACGCAGGGGGTTTAAGCTCGCACAAAGAACGCCGCGACGTATATCAGATATATGTAGCTTACCCGCAGAAATCCCTAACGAATCAAAGAGGAGACTCTCTGCTGCTTTATGACAAACAGGAGGCGAAAATCGATAGAGAAGTTTTATCATTTTCTGAGAAGTAAACTGCTTTAAAATTTGGATTTGATGCTCTGTTATCATAGAATCGCTATATCCATTGGGATAACAAATAAACCCCTTATTTTCTAAAAAATCAATGACGTTTTTTAGATTTTTTGGATCTAATTCTCCTTGTTTATCAATTAATAAGTTGGCTAATTGACGAGCACGAAAAAGAGAACGAAAGGAAAAACTCATCTGTAGAAAAGAGTGATCGATTAAATGAGAAAATACCCTTTCCTCCTCAAGATCAAATAAAGATTTCTCAGAATGTGACATTAGGAAATCATAGGTCTGTTGCAAAATCTCTTTATTATCTAAAGCAAATACGATTTGGTTTGGCAAAGAGATCTCCTCTCAAGTTTTTTTTCAACTTTCTATTTTCTCTTGTTGTGATTTAGAATCAATTCAAAAAATCCAGAAAATAAGGTTTATTACTTATGTTAGTCTATATCGATAAAAAAGAATATGAGATGCCACCTTCTAGCAGCGCAAAAGATGTAGCAGAAAAATTGCACAAAGTAGCCCCAGACCAATCTCTAGCTGTTAAGATTAATGGAGTCATCTGTGACCTCTCTACTATTTTACATGAAGGGGATCAATTAAGCTTGATCGACTTTGAGAGTAAAGAGGGAAAAGAAATTTTTTGGCATACCTCCGCACATGTTCTAGCTCAAGCGGTTTTACGATTATTTCCAGAGGCAAAACCAACAATCGGTCCTCCTATTGAACAGGGGTTTTATTACGATTTTGCCAACTTAAAAATATCTGATGCCGATTTCGAAAGCATTGAAAAAGAAGTTCACAAAATCATCAACGAAAATTATAAACCTATCAGACATGTGCTAGCTGATAAGAGGCAAGCTCTTCAAACTTTTAAAGATAATCCTTATAAATGTGAGCTCATAGAAGGATTCCCAGAAGAGGGAATCCTTACGGCTTATGAGCAAGCGGAGTTTTTTGATCTTTGTAGGGGGCCTCATTTACCTAATCTAGGCAAAATTAAGGCTTTTAAAATTTTAAAAACAGCAGGCGCCTACTGGCGTGGAGATTCTAAACGCGAAATGTTGACTCGAATTTATGCGATTTCCTTTCCCGATCGAAAAATGCTCAAAGAATATCTCACCTTTCTAGAAGAGGCTAAAAAACGAGATCACAAAATTTTAGGTCCCAAGCTTGATTTATTTTCCATTAGAGAAGAAGCACCTGGCATGCCTTTTATTCACCCTAAAGGAATGATTGTTTGGAATCGTTTAATTCATCTCTGGAGAATCATGCATGAAAAAGCAGATTATGAGGAGATTAAAACCCCTCAAATTATGAGCCAAGAACTTTGGGAAACCTCCGGTCACTGGGAACATTATCGTGAAAATATGTACGCTTTTTCTATTGAAGAGAGACATTTTGCGATTAAGCCTATGAATTGCCCTGGCTGTATGCTTTATTATAAATCTAAATCTCACAGCTACAGAGAACTTCCTTTGCGTATTTCAGAATTAGGTCATGTACACAGACATGAACCATCAGGAGCATTAAGTGGGTTGTTTCGTGTGCGCAGCTTTCATCAAGACGATGCACATCTTTTCATGCAAAAATCTGACATCAAACAAGAAATTTTGAATGTGATTGCGCTGATTGAAGAAACCTATAGTAAATTCGGCCTGTCCTATCGTTTAGAACTCTCTACTAGACCCGTTAATAGCATTGGCTCTGATGAAGATTGGGAAATTGCAACAAATGGGTTAAAAGAAGCCCTTGATGCTTGGGGAAAACCTTATCGAATCAATGAAGCAGATGGTGCTTTTTATGGACCTAAAATTGATATCCACATTAAAGATGCGCTATCTCGCAGCTGGCAATGTGGAACCATCCAGCTCGACATGGCTCTACCTGAGAAGTTCCAATTAGAATATATGGATAAAGATGGTCAATTAAAACGCCCAATTATGATCCATCGCGCCTTGTTTGGCTCAATTGAGCGCTTTATAGGAATTTTGATCGAACATTTTATCGGTAAATTCCCTTTATGGCTAAGCCCTTCTCAAGTAAGAATTATACCTATAGCAGATAGACATGAACCTTATGCCAATGAAGTGTGTGCTTTGATTAAACAAGCAGGATTTCAAAGCGATGTAGACGCTTCTCATGAATCAGTGAATAAAAAAGTCAGAAATGCACAACTTATGCAATACAACTACATTCTGATTTTAGGCGATAAAGAGCTGGAGAACCAATCGATTAATTTGCGCACTCGCGATAATGTTGTGCATGGAGAGCTTGCGTTGAATGTTTTTTTGCATAAGATTGAGCAAGAGAGGATTGATTACTCTTTAACATCTTATTTTGCAGAGGAAGTGAATGCCTAGAATTGCAGTTAGTAGTTTTAAAGGAGGGACAGCTAAAACCTCTACCTCCTTGCATTTGGGAGCAGCTCTTGCTAAATTTCATCAACAGAAAGTACTCTTGATCGATTTTGATGCGCAAGCGAATTTAACAGCGGGTTTGGGTTATGACCCTGACGCTCAAGATAGCATCGCTTCTGTTTTGCAAGGAACAAAAGATATTCATGAAGTAATACTGCCAAGCGGAATTGCTAATCTTGATTTAATTCCTGCAGATACCTATCTAGAAAGAGTTGAGGTAAGAGGAGCTCTGGCAGCTGATCGTTATTCCCATGAGCGTCTCAAGCAAACCTTAAACCTTTTGCAATACGATACCATTATTATAGATACCCCTCCTTCTTTATGTTGGCTCACAGAATCGGCCCTAATCGCAGCGGATTATTCCCTTGTTTGTGTATCACCTGAGTTTTACAGCATCAAAGGATTGCAGCGGTTATCTGAATTTATGCAAAGTATTGCAGATCGTCACTCTCTACAGGTTTTGGGTGTAGCACTTTCTTTTTGGAATCCTCGTGGAAAAAGCAATCAAGCTTTCTTAGAAATCATTGAAAGCACCTTTCCTGGAAAAATGCTGCAGACAAAAGTGCGTCGCGATATCTCTGTTTCAGAAGCCTCTATCTTTGGTAAACCTCTCTTTGAAATAGCTCCCAAAAGCAGAGCTTCTGAAGATTATATTTCGCTCACCAAAGAGCTCTTAACCCGTATGTAAAACAGCTGGACATTCATGGCTAAAATAAATACTCTTCTCTCTCAACGTTTAAAAACAGCTTCTGAGAAATTCTCGAAAATGACCAATTTAGTGGAATTATCCTCTAGCGGAAATCTCTCTAGCTTTGCAGGGGTATTTCGCATAACAACTCTTAATGAAACGGAAAAACAAACGTTAAAAGATATTCTTAACCAATACAAAAATGAAAACCAAGAAGTTATCCAAGATCTAGAATATCTATCCTCTCTTACAGCAGAAGTAAAAGCGATCAATAGCCAAGCCATCATTTTGCACGGGGAAAGAATACAAAAAGCACAACAGATTTTAACCAGTTATCAAGAAGGAGCTTTTAGCGCTTGGCTCATTTGCACCTATGGAAATAGACAGACCCCTTATAATTTTCTGCAGTATTATGAGCTATATAGAGCTATTCCGGTTTCTTTACAAACCCAGTTAGACCTTATTCCACGTCAAGCAGCTTATAGCTTAGCAAGTCGCCAGGGACCCCTTGCTCAAAAACAGCATATTATAAAAACCTATCAAGGGCAATCTAAGCAAGAATTGCTAGAGCTCATCCGAATCACTTTCCCTCTATCGATTAAAGATAAAAGAGCACAAGATGTAGCAAATATTACCATATTAGGTTTGAAAAAAATTCTTGTGCAAATTAAAAAATCTGCCTTTTGCCCCACAAATAAACAAAAACAGCAACTCTTGAGCTTGCTCAAAGAACTTAAAACCTCGGTTGAATCTCTTCATGACTGATCATTATACTTCCCTATTAGCTTCTCGCTATGCCAGTGCAGAAATGTCTGCTATTTTTTCTCCCCATTCCAGATATGCCATGTGGAGACAGCTATGGATTGCTCTTGCCAAAGCACAAAAACAATTAGGACTTAGCATTTCACAAGAACAGATAGAAGAGATGCAAAAGGCCCATAGCTTAATTGACTTTGCAAAAGCAGCTAGTTATGAAAAAAAGTTCGGCCATGATGTCATGGCACATATTCACACCTTTGCAGACCAATGTCCTAAAGCTGGTCCTATTATCCACCTAGGAGCTACTTCTTGCTTTGTTACTGACAATGCTGATCTGATTCTCATGAGAAAAGCCCTACAATTATTAGAAAAAAAATTGATTCAAGTCATTCGTCAGTTGTGTGTTTTTGCTGAAAAACACGCAGATCTTGTTTGTTTAAGCTATACGCATTTTCAGCCAGCTCAACCCACAACTGTGGGAAAAAGAGCCTGTCTTTGGCTACAAGACTTAATATTTGATTTAGAACAATGCAGCTCTGTGATTAAAGAACTTCGTTTTTTAGGAGCTAAAGGAGCCACAGGGACACAAGCCTCTTTTTTAAACCTGTTGGGAAGTAGAGAAAAAGTAAAAAACTTAGATCAATTAGTTGCCAAAGAGCTAGGCTTTCATCATCTTCTTCTCATCTCTTCTCAAACATACCCTCGTAAGCAAGATATTTCGATCATCTCTTTTTTAAGTCAAATAGCTGCTTCTGCTCATAAGTTTGCAACTGATTTACGCTTATTAGCACATCTTAAGGAAATCGAAGAGCCTTTTTCTCCCACTCAAGTAGGTTCATCCGCAATGCCCTATAAACGAAATCCTATGCGCAGCGAACGTATTTGTGGGCTTTCTCGTTTCTTATTTTCTTTAAACGAAAACCCTCTTTACACAGCAGCCACACAATGGTTAGAGCGTAGTTTAGATGATTCTGCAAATAGGCGCTTGTGCATACCAGAGGCTTTTTTATGCGCTGATGCCATCTTAGATCTTTTATGTTTTATCACTTCCTCTTTGGTTGTTTATCCTAAAATGATTGAAAAACATCTAGCAGAAGAAATGCCTTTTTTAGCAACAGAGCACATTTTAATGCAGCTAGCCAAACAGGGAAAAGATCGCCAAAAAATGCACGAGCGCTTAAGAGAGCACAGTCTTTTAGCTAGCCGCGAAATCAAAGAAGAAGGCACGAACTGCGATCTTTTACATAAGATTGCTAGTGATCCAGAAATAGGTCTTTCGTTAGATGATCTTAAAGAAATGACTGCAGCAAAACATTTAATAGGCTGTGCTAAAGAGCAAACACAGGAATTTTTGCACGAAGTAAAGCTCATTTTGGCTAAACATCAAAATTTATCCACTTATTCCGCTAAGATTGAGGTTTGAGCATAAACCCAATGCTTGCATTTCCTCTCTAATTCTCTCTCTTACTGCCCTACTCGGTTGCATTAAAGGCAGGCGTAAATGGGGAAGACAATACCCCATTTGATAGAGAGCATATTTTACACATTGCGGATTGCTCTCGAGAAATAAACTCGTGCATAAAGAGTGATATTCCTCATAGAGTTTACCAGCTTCTTTAAAGCTCTGATCGGATAACATAGAAAGTAATTGTTGCCACTGCTTAGGAATGAGGTTTGCTATTACAGAAATACACCCCTTAAATTTTAGTGCCATCAAGGGAATCACCAAATGATCATCACCGCAAAAAAGAGGCTTCTCTATCTCTTGGGAAAGCCTAACCGCATAATCAATATCCGCTGTGCTTTCTTTAATTCCACATACATAAGGATCTTTTGCAATCTCTACTAAGGTTTCTACGGGAAGCTTCATACCTGTTCTTCCAGGGTGATGATAAACAAAAATGGGAATTTTTACAGAACACACCTCTTTATAATGAGCAATACAACCTTGAAGGCTAGGCTTGGTATAGTAAGGTACAATCACAAGACAAGCATCAACACCGATATTTTTTGCAGCTTGAGTAAGCTCAACTGTAGTAGACGTGCTGCTAGTTCCTGTTCCTGCAATGATCGGAATACGCCCATTTGCAATCTGAACACCCTGCTTGAAAATGTCTAATTTCTCTTGTAAAGATAAACTTGTACCCTCTCCTGTAGAACCACATAGAACAACCCCTTGAGAGCCTTGTTCAATATGCCACTTAATTAAAGTGCTCAGCGCTAAATAATCAATAGCTCCTTCTTGCGTAAACGGGGTGATTAAAGCAACGATAGATCCTGTTAACATTTTGCCTCTCTTTTCATTTGCAGCCATAATAAGATTCCACATAAAAACACCATCGCAGCGCCAATGTAAATCGGCATGGTAAAAATACCCACAGCTAGAATGCTTCCAAAGATCCCAGTTATAATTTCTGCTAAGGTTTGTACAGAGGTTAATACCCCTAAAGCCTGTCCTTGTATATGGCTTTCTGCTGCATTAGAAATCAGCAAAGAGCCGTGTGTAATGACAACTCCTAAACATAAGCCCACTAAAGGAATAGTAAGAAGCAAAGCATATACATTTGTTGGTAAAACAACAGCTACAAAACTTACCGCCAAAAGAAAAGAAAATAGACAAAGCACTTGAATAGGTTTTAAACGACGAGAAAGCCAAGGGATCAAAAACAGCACACCTAACATCAAAGAGAAAGAAGTATAAACCATTTCATAAGACAAAACAGCTGGAGAAAAGTGAAATTGTCTTTCTAGGAATACAGGTAAGAAGCGAAAAAAGGAAAAATACCCCACCGCCAGCAATAAATTACATAAATAAAACAGCCTAATTTTAGGCGCTTTTAATTTTCCAGACAAAGAGGGGAAAAAAACCATTTTCTCTACCCTGCGTAGTTGCAGTGTTTCTTTTGCATACCAAGCAATCACTAAAATCCCCATTAAAGTCATTAATGCTGCTATCCAAAAAGGAGTCGCAAAAGTGAACCAAGGAACAAGGCTTGAATCCGCCAATACCCCTCCCATCAAAGGGCCAATGATAAATCCTAGAGAAATACAAATGTTCAACCAACCAAAATACACTGGCTTTCGATGTTTATGCTCATCTAACCCTGTCACATCAGCAATCACAGATTGGGCTATTGTCACGTTTCCCTCACAAAAACCACACACGATCAAGCCGATAACCATCCCAGCAATCGAATAATGGTAGAGAGAAAAAGCGATCATTAAATATCCAAGAGTAGTTCCCATTAAAGAAAAGAGAACGACTTTTTTTCTTCCATGTCGATCAGAAAGAGACCCTAAAACAGGAGACCCAAAAAACTGCCCTAAAGGAAAAGCTGCCATAACAGTTCCCAATAGAACCATCCTTAGCTTGTAAGAAAGATGCGGAGCAATCGAAGTTTGAGAATCTAAAAACATCTTAGGCAAAATCGGAAGAGGCAAAGAAAAACCAATATAGGCAAATAAGACCACTAGCGCATAGGGAAAAAGTATTTTTTGAATTTGTTTCGGCATTAAAGATATCCTTTAAAAACAAGAATAGAAAAACAAGACTTAATCATAAAGTCGAGATTTATCATTTTTCAAACAATTTAGCGCGAGAAAATGAACTTTAGCTCAAATTTTCGCATTACTGGTACGACAATTTATCTGAAATTATTTTTAGATAAAATAGACGAAGGTACTTCTGTTAGATAGTTGTCCTTAGCACGTATCAAGATTTATTAACCTTAGCTTCGAACCTAAATTGTTAAAAGAGCTTGAAGTAGCTTTAGTACCTACTATCTTATTTATTAAAGATGGAAAAATAATAGACCGCCACGTCGGTTTAATTAGCAAGGAAGATCTAAAAACAAGGTTATAGGAGCCGGTATTGCTTCTGGGGTTTAAATGAACTCCTTTTACGAAAATTTCATAGAAATGCTCAAACTTGATCAAAAATGATTATAAAGTGAAGCTAAATAGTCGAGTATTCCAGGAAATACTAAGCCAATACTTTCGAAGATAAAATAGAAACCAATTATCAAACAAACAGCCCATTTTTTTTTGAGGTTGTTATTACGCCATCCATCGTATGTCCAGTCAGCTAATTTTAGAAAGATAAAAGCGCACAAAAATGTCATTATTGGTACGCCAAAAATAAAAATGCCGATCTTTTGTTGTAGAGACCATTCTTCCACAATTACTCCCTACGGTTGCGATTGCGTGCTTGTTCTGCGCCATTTTCTCCTACCGTAGAAATTCCAGTGCCTACCATTCCAGCTCCAATCCCTATTAAAATAGGGCCAATAGGCGTTTCAGATAGAATCGCTCCCAGTGCTGCGATACCTAAACCAATTACGTACGTAGTCATACCTGGCTCGTGTATTACATCGCTCGGATTATTTTTATTACGCTTACTTTTTGTTAAAAGTTTTGAACTAACATTAAGGACTTTAACGTTCCTAAATCTTCTGCCAACAGTGTTTATTATGCTAGGAGCAACCATAACAGGAACCCCTAGAGCACCAAGAGGAGCACTTATACCGCCAGCAAGCATTCCTGTTGCAAATTTTTTTATAAGGCTATCTTCTTTAACCCTTCTTTCGCCGTAAATCTCCACCAATTCTTGTTGAACATCTTCTGGCATGAACCTATCTTGAATTAAATTTACTGTTTTAAAGATACTTGCCGACTTAAGAAATTCATCCAATAGCCCAGTAGTCCAAACATTAATAGACCATTCCAATATACTGCCTTTCTTTCCCAGCGCACTGTAAGGCGACGAAAGCCTGTCTTTAACCAAGAAATCGTTCTCTCAACGACCCAACGTTGCTTTTCAAGGTAGCAAATACCTTTTATCTTATATCCCTTGGTGTTTCTTTGATCTTGCTACCCTTTCCTAGACATAAAGAACATAGACAGTAAATAATAATAGCTTAAGAAAAATAAGGGTCTATGAAAAATCAAGAAAAGTACAACCGTGAGTTTAAAATAAACACTGTAAAGCTAAGTCGAGAAAGCAGTAAGTCTATGAGCGAAATCGCTCATGATTTAGGTGTAGCCAAATCTACCCTTTACGCGTGGATCCAAGAGTATAAGGAGCATGGAGAAGACAGTTTCCCTGGATCTGGGATATTAAAGCCATGCAATGAAGAATTATATCGTTTAAAGAAGCAACTAGCTGACGTTACGATGGAGAGAGACATCCTAAAAAAAGCAGTTGCCATCTTCTCCAAACCAAAGAGTTGAAATTTGAATTTATGAAGACCCATTCTAAAGAATTTGAAATAGAGAAGATGGCTCACATTTTAGAAGTTTCCAGGTGTGGGTACTATGAGTTTTTAAATAGAGTGATTAGTAAAAGAAACGTAGAGAATCAAGAGTTAATCAAAGAAATTAAAAAAGCTCATAAGAGTAGCCGAGGAACTTATGGGAGCCCGAGGATTCACGCCAAGCTTCAAAAGCAGGGCATTTCCTGTTCTAGAAAAAGAGTTGCTAAATTGATGAAGCAAGAGAAAATACAGGCCAAGATGAGAAAAAAATGGAAAGTGACTACACAAGCAAGCAAAAAAGAGATAATGATAGCTCCTAACCATTTGGATCAAAATTTTATAGTAGGATCTCCTAATAAAGTATGGGTAAGCGATATAACATATGTATCTACTCAAGAAGGTTGGTTATATATAGCGGTGGTAATGGATCTTTTTTCTAGGAAAGTAGTAGGCCTTAGCATGAGTGATAGGCTAGAGACAGAGCTAGTCACAAAAGCGTTAAAGCAAGCTCTGTACAATCGCAAAACAAATAAAGACTTGATGTTTCACTCAGATAGAGGAACTCAATACACGAGTAATGAATTTAAAGAATTGGCTAATCGACATGGGATAACATTAAGTATGAGTGCAAAAGGGCGCTGTTACGACAATGCAGTTGCAGAAAGTTTTTTTCACACCTTAAAAACAGAAGAGGTTCACCTCAGCAACTATAGAATTAGAGAAGAAGCCAAAACCAGTATTTTTGAATATGTAGAGATTTTTTATAACCGCAAAAGATTGCATTCGACTTTAGGATATGTGTCGCCTATAGATTTTGAGGCTGCATGGAATTGTACAGCTGAGAGAGTGATATAAAAAGAAAAGTTTTAATGAAGATATCGCAAGCGAGCCCTGCATAGCTCGCGGAGACGATACGAATGAAGATAGAAAAATTTATGTTCTAAGTGTCTAAAAAATGGTTGCAATATCACTATAAAGATTATCAATATTGAGTGACTGAATCCTAATGAAGAGGGAGTCGTTCGGATTCCTGACTTTTCTTCGCGATTTTATCAGAATGATTTCTTATCTGCGATGGATGCTGGCTGTAAGAGAGCAGTATTAGTATGGCACAGGCGTTGTGGCAAAGAAATGACTTGCTTGAATTGGATGATTAAAAAAGCTTTTTGGTACAGACCGGGAGGTTATACTTATTTCTTTCCAACAGCAGTTCTTGGGCGCAGAATCCTATGGGATGGAGTGGATAGAGACGGGAAACGTTTTATTGATTGCATTCCCAAAGGAATCATAAGGAGTATAGAGAAAGATGAGATGAAAATAACGTTAATCAACGGAAGCATCATACAGATCATGGGAACAAATGGAACTATCAATGTAGGAACTAATCAGGTTGGCTGTGTCTTTTCTGAATTTTCTCTTCAAAATCCAGAATCGTGGAATTACATACGACCGATCCTTACGGAGAACGATGGTTGGGCTATTTTTAACTTCACTCCTCGCGGAAAAAACCATGCATATGATCTTTATCTGATGGCAAAAAATGATCCTGACTGGTTTTGCCAAAAGCTAACAGTAGATGATACAAAGGTCTTAGGTGTAGAAGATATGGAAAAAGAGCGCAAAGCAGGAATGTCAGAACAGCTTATCCAGCAGGAATATTACTGTAGTTTCGAGCAAGGCGCAGAGGGATCTTATTATGCTAAATTACTTAATAAAGCTGAACTCGAAAACCGAATCACTAATGTACCAACAGATCCTCATATTCTGGTGGACACTTATTGGGACATTGGCGTCTCAGATGAAGCTGTGATCTTATTTGTACAGACCTGCGGGCGAGAAATCCGCATCATTGATATGTATCGAAACAGTGGAGAAGGTATTAATCACTATGCTCGCATTCTAAAGGAAAAAGCAGCCGAAAATGAATGGACTTATGGAGACCATTACGCTCCTCATGACATTAAAGTACGAGAGTTTGGATCAGGAGCACAAACAAGGTTAGATATAGCTAAGGATTTGGGTATTTCTTTCAAAATTGTACCAAAGCTTCTTGTTCCTGAAGGCATAGAATTAGCACGTGGAATATTTCCAAGACTGTGGATAGATAGCAAAAAATGTAACTTCTTTGTTAAAGCCGCAGAAAATTATCACAGATACTATAAAGAAAAGCTAAACGTATATAGCGATGAACCTGTTCACGACTGGTCTTCTGATACGATGGATGCTTTTCGATATTTAGCCGTTATTCAAAGTAAGAAAAGAAACAAAGGCATGACAGAAGAGGATGCTGAGCGTATGCAAGCGATGTATCAATTCCGCCATTATGCATAGTTTAAATCTCTAAAAATTGCAGTTTCATTGCGCTATTCAAACGGTTATTTAGAACGTAATTTTAAAAGTGTCTCAGTAAAAAGGGGACTGAAAATGTATTTCAATGGCCTAAGTGCCTTTGTAGATATATTTGGAGGCTTATAAAAAAACTTGTTATGTCATTATCACAATGACAATAAATATATTTTTTTTGTAGCATGCTTTTGCTCTTAAAAACATCAAGGTAATTATGAAAGCAGTGACAAATGGAAATCGTATAGAGATAACAGGACTAAACAATAATGAATTAAACTTTGACCTTAGTGAAGCACTAAATCTAAAAGGTGGGACTGTTGAGCGTCTTGAAATATTCTATGTAGATAAAAGGGTTATACAACAAAAAAAAACAATCTGGGAAACCTTTACACAATCTTTTACTACCAGCATAGGATGGTCTGCTGGTGCAGCTGTAGTCAGCGCTATAGGCGTTGTGTTCTTTAATATAATAAAAGCAAAGAGAGAAAACTCATAGTAGCAATTGGAATCTGTAGTGGTTTGATGTTTATAACACACATTATCAATACAATCTTAATTGTTCAGATATTTTCCTTGAGTTAAACCCATGACTCAATCAAATAGTTGTCAGTAACTTCCTGATAAAAAACATATGGTGCTAAAATGAATATAGATAACTGCACAGTAAGAAAAGAATATTTATCCATGCCAGAAAAAGCTCAACGAAAATTTGAGAGATTTGAGAAATGGGAGAAGGCTTTTGGTGAAAAAGAGGTTAAAGCAGATAGCCTTATGCAAAATTTTGTAACAGGGATGATTTGTGGTGCCCTAGGAGTTCCTTTTCCAGCCTTTATTTGTGCATCCCAGATTCAATTGCTTCCTAAATCAACTGACTGGAAAGTGCGTGCAATCGCATGTCTATTCTTTGCTACGACTTGCGCAATTGTTGCACGTTGTTTAGGTTTTAAGGATCTTCTTCAATTCAGCCCACTCAATCCAGTAATCATCAGCAGCTCATTAATAAGAAAATAGGATATTAAAATGAATATAGATAACTGCACAGCAAGAAAAGAATATTTATCCATGCCAGAAGAAGCTCAACGAAAATTTGAGAGATTTGAGAAATGGGAGAAGGCTTTTGGTGAAAAAGAGGTTAAAGCAGATAGCCTTATGCAAAATTTTACAGAAGGAATGATTTCTGGCGCCATAGCTGCTCCTCTTATGGCTATTGGTCCTCTTGCTACTATAGCTGGTCCTAGCATAATGAGCGCTGTTGGCGGAAGAATTAGAAACGTTCAAGTTCTTAATGGTGATGAGGCCACAAAACTTTTAACAAAAAGTAAGCATAATAAAAGAAGTCCGGGCGACATAATGAACGAACCAGGTATGACTACATACATATTTGGTTTAGGTATCGCAGCACTGGGAGCGGCTCTATCTGGAACCCCTCTTGGCCCTATTTTAATAGGGATTGGAGCTGGAATGGTAGGCACTGGAATTTCTACGGTAGGGGAAACTGGCGCAGAACAAGCACGCAATCGCAACTATAGGAGATAATTATGCCAGAAGGGTCTCTACAACACAAGATCGGCATGTTTATTTTAGGCGTACCAATAATGACATTTTTGTGCGCTTTTATCTTTCTAAAATTAGCTGACTGGGCATACGATGGATGGCATAATAACAACCTCAAAAAAAAATGGGCTGTTTGTTTAATACTTGGTTTCTATTTTATCTTCGAAAGTATTGACTTAGTATTTCCTGAAATACGCGACTATTTAGCTTCATTTTTTGATCGTTAATCAAATTTGAGCATTTTTAATTTAGAAATGCTCAAACTGTGCTCTTCATTGGTTGTCTAGATCACTAAGAAAATTTGTATTCTAATTCTCTCTTGATGTGTAACGAGGTTAAATCTGTCCCATAGCACGCCTAAATTAAATTATTATAACTTTGATGATAAGTTTTAACCCCCCCTAACTCAAGGGCTCTTTTCATAGATAAATTCTTGAAAAAAGTGCCAAGGGTATCGGATCATTTCTTGCCTCTAACTCAAGCATATCTCTCAGCAGCCATGCATTTGTTAAAAGCGCTTATGTAAAATGCGTTAGATAATAACATTTAAAATCAAAAAACACAGTTAATACAACTATATGAGTAGACTTTAATAAGTTTATTAATGTAAAACGAATTAAATAGGATCTATTAATAATAGTCCTCAAAGAATTGAAACTAACAGTTTTAAAAAGCATCACACCACCTTAGGATGCTAGCTACACGCGAGGCAGAGACTGATCATCTCGTTCGTTGCCGTAACAACGGCCTCGCATTTTCTCGTACGGGAGAAATGACTAAAAACCGTATGCGGGAATGCGATGTCGAAAGATTTGGCGATTGTCAGTGAGTATAATGACTGTTATGAAGAAGCCTATAGCGGATGGAGCTCTTTTTATCCTCTAGCCAATAGAGATCATCGTTTTTATCTCGGAGATCAATGGGATGCTCAGGAGCGAAAAAAGCTTCACGAAGAAGGACGCCTTGCGCTTGTCTTCAATAAAGCCCGTCGCAGCATCAACAATCTTACAGGACGACAGAGGCAACGCCGTCTAAGTAGTGTTGTTGTGCCTATTGAAAACTCTGATCAACTTGCAGCAGATCAACTCTCTCAACTGCTTGATCTTGCTACCCTTTCCTAGACATAAAGAACATAGACAGTAAATAATAATAGCTTAAGAAAAATAAGGGTCTATGAAAAATCAAGAAAAGTACAACCGTGAGTTTAAAATAAACACTGTAAAGCTAAGTCGAGAAAGCAGTAAGTCTATGAGCGAAATCGCTCATGATTTAGGTGTAGCCAAATCTACCCTTTACGCGTGGATCCAAGAGTATAAGGAGCATGGAGAAGACAGTTTCCCTGGATCTGGGATATTAAAGCCATGCAATGAAGAATTATATCGTTTAAAGAAGCAACTAGCTGACGTTACGATGGAGAGAGACATCCTAAAAAAAGCAGTTGCCATCTTCTCCAAACCAAAGAGTTGAAATTTGAATTTATGAAGACCCATTCTAAAGAATTTGAAATAGAGAAGATGGCTCACATTTTAGAAGTTTCCAGGTGTGGGTACTATGAGTTTTTAAATAGAGTGATTAGTAAAAGAAACGTGGAGAATCAAGAGTTAATCAAAGAAATTAAAAAAGCTCATAAGAGTAGCCGAGGAACTTATGGGAGCCCGAGGATTCACGCTAAGCTTCAAAAGCAGGGCATTTCCTGTTCTAGAAAAAGAGTTGCTAAATTGATATTGCCGCCTTTTTTTTGAACACTAAAAGCACAGACATTGTTTTTCAAGATGCATTTGCATTCACAAGGCAAGTAACAAGGAGAAAAAAACTCTTCCTAAGGGGAAAAATAAATCAATAAATGCTTTATTTCACCTTATCTCCCCATTGAATTTTTTTAGCAATAGAGTAGCATTCTTTATCCTTTCGGCTGATCGTCTTTTCTACAAGACCTGACTCTGTACATAGCTTCAGCTTTACAAATCCTGATCCTTTGAAAAGGATGGCGAATCACACGAGAGGAGCTAGTAGAAAAAGATATCCTTAGCTGTGCAATCCAGCATGGATTTGTCTTAAGTGAATCTATTCCGCTTGAAATGAAAATCGCAGGGGTTGATGACTATTTCCTTGCAAAAAAGGACAAACTACCAGAGAAGTATTATCTTCCAAGTACAACATCAACTTGCATGTTTGAAGGCTAACCGTTACACTACTTCTCCTATAGGAATGGGAATTTCACTCTTGCAGAAATAGAAAAAATGTTTCCTATATTAATAAACTTAATTTACAAGAACCAGAGCTAACAGATAGAGCTTATATTGAAAATAAAAGACCTGGAATAAAGTAACTTAAGCTCGCCAATGGATATGTTTGAATAAAGGTTTAGCTGTTCTTCTAGGAAAAAGAGAGAAAAGGTCCTGTAGATTATAAGACAGTTCTAGAACTAATAGGAGTTGACTTAGAAAAATATAGGAAGCTTCCAATGGAGGGGTGGAGGATAAATAAACACTAATTTAATTCCAAACCAATAGGCTTGTTCGATTATAATGAGGTTAAAATGGCAATTTCAAAATATTTAGATCCAAAGAACGATATAAATTTTAAGAAGACCTTTTAATTTTTGGAAGAGCAGGTTTAGCCTTTAGGTTTTTAAACATAATAAGGAGGTAAACATGGGAATAGACTCTCAAACTCTTACTGTTATCATAAGCATTCTGGTTCCAACGATTAGTGGATTGTTTTGGATCATTCACAGAATGGATAAACAGTTTGAAAAGGTGGATGCTCGGTTTGAAAAAATAGATGCTCGGTTTGAAAAGATGGAAAACCGTATTAGTAGCATTGAAAACAAACTTACTGCTATTGACATGCGAACAAGCTTTATTGAAAGATTGTTAGAGATGTTCAGATTTCCCCAACTTCCTCAAAAAGAAACAAAAGAAGCAACAGATCCTTAAATATTTAAATAATCCCACCAGTAGTGGGATTGTTTGTAAATTCTAAATCTCTGGAGATTTTAGCTAAAAAATTTTAGAAGCATTGAAAATAACATTAAAACACTTCCTTAACAGTCTTCTTTATTCATTGAATAAGAATATAAAGCTTTTTGTAGTTCGCGCGAAATAGTCATTGTCTGTGCATTCATTCCCTGTTTGGATTTTGTAATCCAGCTAAACAGATCAGGGCCGGAAACAACGCCATCAGGGAGAATACCAAACAAAGACTCATACTCTTCTTTTAATTCTTTAGTTCTTGGGAAGAGGTGAAAATGAGGATTTTCATTTTTTTCACCAAACAATAGACAATAGACCTTTTGCGGCTTGATGACTTTTTGGATGCTTTGAATGGACAAAGCTAGTAACGGTCCCAGTTTAATTAAAGCCTCCATTCCCTGATCGGCTAATGGAATCTGTTGATTAAAGAAGAGTATAAGATACCCTGGAATATCATAAGAAACGGTGTGCTCTATTGTAAAAAAGCAGTCCTTATAGATAATTCTAAAATGATTGTCTATCATCATTGCGTATTCTCTTAAGAAAGTGCGATACAGGAACCCTTGATAGAAATTAACATAGAAAAACACAGCGATCAAGATCTTCTATGTTAAAACTCATCCCCCCACTCAGTTTTTTTAGCAATAGAGTAGAGCTCTTTATCCTTTCGACTGATCGTTTTTTCTACAAGACCTGACTCTGTACATAGCTTTAGTTTTACAAATCCCGATCCTTTGAAAGGATGACGAATCACACGAGAGGAACTAGTGGAGGCAGGTGTACGAGAGAAGATCAGATAGGAGAACTTTTCATCTTCATAGTTTAAAGATCCTTCTTTTAGTTGGCGGTGAAGCGAAGACCTAGGCAATCGCACAGAAAAATGGCACCAGTCGTTTTTGGCTATAGGGCAACTCTTACTATGCGGACAAGGGGCTAGTAAAAAAGCTCCTAAGTCAAGCAGTCTCTCTCTTGCTTTTCGGATAAAATGAAACCCTTTAGGGGTACCGGGTTCGAGCAAAATGAAAATCTGCTCTGTTTTGTCCCATAGAGACTCTACTATCTGCAGTTGATCTTCTTCGCTAATTTCACATAAAGAATAAGAAGCCATAACAAGGTCTTTAGCAGAAGAAGGGATACCCTTTGTGACATCTTGCACAATCCAGGTAACTTCTACATCTGTTGGATGGGTCAATAGCTTTCCTAGTTTAATAAAACCAGGATCTCTCTCTAAAAGGGTTGCTTGTTGTAGAGAAAAAAAAGACTCGGCTGCTAAAAGCACACTTGCCGGTCCTGCACCACAATCCAATAAAGAGCGAATTAAAGAAAGATCAAAACGTTTTTGTAGCTCTTTGAATACAGATGAGATTGCAGCATAGGTAGCCGGAAGGCGAGAACACAAATAAGCTATTCTGAGAGCTTCTGAAGAAAGAGTCTCTGTTTTGTTTTTTTTTTGACGATAGGTAGAACTTAAGCTCTGTGCTTGTTTTACCCAGTTTTTTAGAGAAGTTCCTTGGATTAAAGACTGAATTTTAAATTCTAGCGAGGATAACATTTTAAGGTAATTGCCAATTGATAGGTTCTTTGCCCCATTTTTTTAAAGCTTCATTGATTTGAGAAAAATGACGGCAGCCAAAGAATCCTTGAACGGAATAAGGAGAGGGGTGTGCAGCTGTCAATACAACATGAGAGGTTGTTTTTTCTTCTAAAACAGCGCCTATCTTTTCCTGAGCCGATTTTCCCCAAAGCACAAATACAAGAGGATCTTTTCTCTCTACTAATTTAGCAATTACCGCATCGGTAAAAACCTCCCATCCACGTCCATAATGCGATTTGGGCTCACCAGAGCGCACAGTAAGCGTTGCGTTAAGCAATAACACCCCCTGTTTAGCCCATGAGGATAAACAGCCCTCTTTCGGCAAATGAATGTTTAAATCTTGGTTTTGCTCTTTAAATATATTTTTTAAAGAAGGAGGTTGGGGTATTCCACAAGGAACACTAAAGCTCAAGCCATGCGCTTGTCCTGGGCCATGATAAGGGTCTTGCCCCATGATTACTACTTTTACTCTTTCAAATGGGGTATGTAAAAAGGCGTTGAAGATCAACTCTTCAGGAGGATAGATGATTTTATTCTCAGCTTTTTCCTGTGCTAAAAATTTTTTAAGATCTGCAACATAAGGCTTAGCAAGTTCTTCTTTTAATACTTCATGCCAACTAGCGGCTAATTTCATACTCATAAGGTCACGCCATAATGAAAAAGAATAGATTTTACTCAAAAAAAGAAAAGAAAGCAAATCTTAAGGCAGAGGAATTGTGTAGGAGGGCTTGCAATGTGTTTCTTTAATCTTCAGAAGGGTAAAAAGAGAAATCAGCAAATAAAGAGGAAGAGTGATAAAAACTGTTTGATAAGCGTCTACCGAAAAAACCCTTGCCCCCTCCACTAATCTTCCATCCCAGTGCAAATCGAGAAACTTGCCGGTTAATGGATCAGAAACAGCTCCAAGAAGCGCATCAAAAGCGTTCATAAATCCGATGGCTGTTGCGGCAAGAATCGGTAAATTAACCTCTCGAATCATGGTGAAACAGAGTAAAAAGCTACTGATGGAAAATCCAAAAATAAACAATAAAAAACCAAGCACATATACAGAAAGACCAGATACATAAATAACAGTAGATATCGCAATAAGCGCTAATGCAGTTCCCCATAGCATAACAATGCGCCTACGGCCCAACCAATCAGAAAACCATCCAAAAATAGGGGCTCCAACAGCAAAACCAATAAAAATCAGCGATACCATTTGCGCTGACCTATGATGCGTGAGCTCAAAGGCCTCCATAATAAAAGAAACACCCCATAACCCTCCAAACACCATTACAGGAGCAAAAGCAAAACCGCTGTAAATAGAAAGCCACCAAGATTGAGGGTTTTGAAAAATCTGCTTGATGCTATCAAAAAGAGAAATCCTAGTAGGAACAATATGTTTTTCTCTTTTATGATCAGGAGCTTTATCCCGTACAACAATCCAAAAAACAACAGCTAAAATAAGCCCTGCTATTCCAATCAATTCTATCGCATAACGCCACTCTACCTTTTGAATAAAAACAGCTAAAGGAGCTTGTCCGCCTACAGCTCCTAACATGGCTACTGTCATCATGAGACCTGCCATGAAGGCAAATTGTCTAAAAGGAAACCAGTTTGCAATGAGTTTTAAGCAATTAACAACAGCAAAAGCTGCGCCAATACCGGTTAGGAATCGCCCTATTCCTGCCATAACTAAGGAATCTGCTTTAGCAAAAATAAGACTCCCCGCCGCACATAAAAAAATGGCAATTGTTGTGGTTTTCCTAGGTCCGAATTTATCTAAAAGCAAGCCCGCTGGAATTTGTAGAAGTAGATAGGCATAGAAATAACTAGCAGCTAAGTTCCCCAATTCCACACCACTAATGTCAAAAGCCTTCATTAAAGTCCCCGTCATCACACTTGGAGACACTTCAATAGCATATTTGTAAAACATAAAAATGGCGCTAAGAAGCCAAATGCTCCAAGCACGGATAGGATACGTTAATTTTTCACGGGTCATTTTTATTCATCAGATTTTAAGTTTGCGATTGAGAGTAGCATTTTTCTATCCGAATGGTCCAGTGTTTTTGATTGACAAAAGGAGGATCTAAGACTTAGGATCTATGGCTTTAGTTCAAGAACACGCGGTATTAAAATGAAAGATCTAGCAGAAAACAACCTTGTGCGATTTAAAAATATTTCTAAAAAAAAAGAAGCTATTTACGCAAATTTCAAGGTAGCAGGTGTAAGATCAGGAGTGAATTTTTCTGCTTCTATCTCTGTAGACATATCCGCAGCAGAAGTGCATGCTGGTGATGTTTTAGAAAAAATCATCGAAGAATGCGCTCGAATTGGCGTCAAAGAATTTAAGCGTGCAGAATTTCAATTTGAAGGACTCACTTCTATTTAAATCTTTATCTGGGTGTAGCGCAGCTTGGCTAGCGCACTAGCATGGGGTGCTAGGGGTCGGAGGTTCAAATCCTCTCACCCAGATCTTTCTCTGTTTTTTTTAATAAGAATTATTTTATTGTTTTTTTAATGGTCACCTTTGAGGAAAAAGTCATGGTCTTAAAAAAAATCTTTCAAAATATAGCTATTCTTTTTTCCGTTAGTGTTTTTTCAGTAGAAGCTGAGGCATGTACTCGCGTTCTCTATCAAGGCACTCAAAACATTGTTATTACAGGACGTTCGATGGATTGGATGGAAGACATGCACTCTAATCTTTGGGTATTTCCAAGAGGCATAGAGCGCAATGGTGAAGCCGGCCCTAATTCTATTACATGGTCTGCAAAATACGGTAGTGTGATTGTTTCTGGCTACGAAGTAGGAACTGCTGATGGAATAAATGAAAAAGGACTTGTCGCTAATTTGCTCTATCTTGTGGAATCTGATTACGGCAACCCTAAAAATAAAAAGCCCCTGTTATCCGTTAGTTTATGGGCACAGTTTGTTCTTGATAATTTTGCAACTGTTACCGAAGCTGTAAATCAACTATGCTCAGAACCCTTCCAGGTTCTGGGTTCTACCCTACCCAATGCTAAACCAGCACAACTACACCTGTCTATCTCAGATGCAACAGGGGACTCTGCTATTTTTGAATACATAGGCGGAAAGCTGGTTATTCATCATGGCAAGCAATATCCAGTAATGACAAACTCGCCAAAATTTGATGAGCAGCTTGCTCTAAATAAATACTGGGAAATCATAGGCGGGCAAACCTTTCTTCCTGGAACCAGCCGTGCAGCAGATCGTTTTGCTAGAGCTTCTTTTTTTATTCAAGCAATCCCAAAAGCTACAGATCCCAACTATATTACAGCAGTACCAAAGGGAACCTATACCAACCAGGCTATAGCTAGTGTTACGAGTGTTATCCGCAGTGTAAGCGTGCCTTTGGGAATTACCACACCAGGCCAGCCAAACATTGCATCAACTCTTTGGCGCAGCATTGCAGATCACAAAAACAGAGTGTATTATTTTGATTCAGCTACAAGCCCCAATACCTTTTGGGTCTCCTTATTGGACTTTGATTTGACAGAGGGAAGTCCCATAAAAAAACTAATCCTAACCGATGGCAAAGTGTATTCAGGAAAGGCAAACGATCAATTTGAAGTCTCTGAGCCCTTTCACTTTCTTCCAGCTGGTGTAAACTAAAACCTACTTCAGTACATTAGACAAAGCTCAGGAAACCAGAAAATATCCTAAGACTCTTTTCCACTGGAAATGACCATAGTTTTTGAAAATTAATTCTAATCCAAGTTCTAAAAAAATGCATTGGATAGCTCTTAGCGCAAGTAGTGAACCTAAACTTGAAAATACCTCTAGCAAGCAAAACCTATCCTTAGTTCTTTTTAAAATGAAAAACCTCGATAAAGAATAAAAGAACACTTGTATAGAATCAAGAATTTTTAGGTCCTTGTAGATTTGCCCCCAATACTTGTCTAAAAGCTCAGTTAACGCGAAAAAAATATTGAAATTAATATAAAAAAATTTAAAACTCTTGTGTTCTTAAATTTTTTTTTAATCATATAGAGGGCATATGATCATCAAATCAATCGATAACAAAGTTCAAGCCCAAAATCACGTTTCTGTGGAACCTCATTGTGTAGATTCGAAAAGAAACATGGATATAACAAAAAAAGTACGTTCTATTCAAAATCAGACTGAAGCCAAATTAGCTCAAGTAAACTTACAAGAGGCTGCTGAAAGATTGGCTTCTCCACATCGGTTAAGTATTATGTTTGATCCAAACATGGAATGGTCTGTGTCTGCTATAGCTAGAGTTATTGTATTTCTTATTAGTGGTAGAAGCACTAGCTCAAGAATAAATATGCTGCCATTAAAGAAAGAACAGGATCTTAAAGAACTTTCTGTAGAAGAATTATTGGCACTCAGGGAAAAAATAATTTAAATACATTCGTTCTTTTAAACTTGATTTATAAAATTCAAAAAAAAACCGGCTCCTTATTAAAGAGATTTCACTTTTTCTAATGTAAAATATAGAAACTGTGAGCATAAAGTAATAAAAATTATTTTTTACTTGAGAGTATTTAAACTTATTAATTTTGGAATGAATTTAAGCATGGAATATTTATTCGAGTTTATAATTGGAATCGGTTTATTCGGTTTATTTATAGCAACATTTTTAAAAGAATTTGTAGTGTCAGAATCCTTTTTACAGAAATTTCCATTCATAAGTTGCTTGTTACCTTCATGGAGCTTTTTTGCTCCCACTCCTTATAACTCGGATTATTTCTTGTTTTATCGTTTTATTTATGAAGATAATCGTGTTGGAAAGTGGCAACAAGCTAATGAAATCTTAGAAAATCGGCCCTATTATTCTTTTTTATGGAATCCAAGAAATAGATTTTTAAAGGGACTTGTAGATGTTATACTTGATCTAGTAAAATGTATACATGCAGTGAAAGATAAAAATCAGATCTGCATGTCCATTCCTTATTTACACCTCTTAAATTTTATTCATTCTTTTTCTAGAGAACCATTGGCTGCAAAAGTGCAATTTATGGTTATGAGCCAAGTTAAATTAGATGAGGGCAAATTAGTTTTCTTATCAGAAACACACCCAGTGAAAAAAACATGCAAATATTATTTGAATTAATCAGTATAAAAAAAGCTTATGTGTATTCCTTAGGCATTTTATCTTTGGGTCTTATTATTTCTTCACTAGAAGACATCATTGGTTGGCATGTATTTAAATCTTCCGGAATTTTAAGCTGGCAAGTTTCACGTCTAACCCAACGGTGGACTGTAAAAGGCTTAACTGCTAAATGCTTAAATTTTTTCTTAAAAGATCGATCTTTTAAATTTTGTATATATTTAAGATTAATTACATCTATTTCTTTATTCATTCTTTGTTGTTTTAATATTATATCCACATTTATTTTGTTTTTATCGTTTTTCTTATTACTGCTCTATATTTTGAGAAATCCATATGGACTAGATGGCTCTTATCAAATGAGTTTAATCATTTTATTTTCTTTATCTATAGGGAGCCTATTTGGAATTTATTCAAAAGTTTCCATTTTTTGCATGTGGTTTATCTCCGGACAATTGCTCTTATCTTATTTTATTGCTGGTATTAGAAAGTTCTTATCTCCGACATGGAGGAGCGGTAATGCAGTACAGCTTATTTTTAGTACCTCTGTATATGGTCATCCTTTTATTTATAGACTGAGTAAAACTAACCGACTTTCATCTCTTCTTAGTTGGGGAGTGATTCTTTTTGAAATGTCTTTCTTTATGATTTTATTTGTTAATCCAAAACTTCTTCCTCTTTTTTTTCTTGCGGGTTTTTTATTTCATTTAGCTAATGCATTTTTTATGGGATTAAATAATTTTTTGTTTGCATTTTTTGCAACATATCCAATTCTTTTCTATTGTATTCAATCGCAGCAGTCTGCCGATCTTTTTTTGATCATTCTTTTTTATGTTCTTATTCCTCTCTTTTTTATAACTAGGCTATGGACACCTCGCGCAAAGAATATAAAAATATGGCTAGTTCAGATTATAGCTAGTGGAATTTATACTTTTAACCTATTTTTAATAGGTTTCTGGCCTTTTTTGGGATTTGGATATTTTGCTCGTTATGTTTTATTGGGAGCTTTTTTTATTTCAGCCATTAAGTCATTCTTTTCTATGCGAGAAAAAGATCCAAAAGAAGAAACTAATCCAAATCAGAAAACAAATAGAATAATGCGTGGCGTAATGGGCCTTGCTTGTTTTGGATTGATATCTATTATGTCCTGGGAAATCATAGTTGCTCTTAAAGGGAGACTAAGCCCAGGAAAATCAATAGAGCTAGATTTTCCTCTTAAAAATGGAAGTTATTATATCCTTCATGGAGGAAATGATTCGACAATTAATGCTCATTATTTTGTCTCTGCACAAAAATATGCATTGGACATTGTACAATTAAGTAAAATTGGCTTAAGAACAAAAAGTCTATTTGCAACAGAACTAAGTGATTATAATATTTTTGAAACAGATGTATACAGCCCTTGCTCTGGTACTATTCTCAAGGTTGTCAACTCTATGAAAGATCAGCCACCATCTGAGACAGACCCAACCAATCCAGCGGGGAATTATATTGTAATTAAAAAGGACAATACAGATAGAGCAATTATTTTAGCGCACTTATTAAATGGCAGTGTAAAGTTGCAAGAGGGAGATACTGTTCAAAAAGGTCAGCTGATTGGGAAGGTAGGGAACACAGGAAATACCTCCGAACCTCATCTACACATTCATTGTATATTATTAGATGAGACAGAAGATTTTTTATTCAATGCTCAAGCGGTTCCTTTAACCTTTAAAAATAAATTTTTAGTTAGAAATAGCGTTTTCATCTCAAGAGATTAATTTCTTACTTTATAAGCTATCGAAAGATTTTTGTTTTTTGAATAGGGATTATTGCATTAAGGTTATAATGAACAACTTGATAGTTTTTACCATCGGTGGCAGTTAGCAGGAAATTCGGGCTAACTGAATCTAATTCATTAAAAAACATCTGTATAAAAATCAAATCAGTAACTCTAGTAAAAAACACAAAATTTCTTAATGCATTAATTTCTTTTCAAGATACACAAGGTCTCAACATGGTTACTTCCCGGAAAAAACAGATATCCAAAAGCCTTTTCTATGCTCCAACCACTTTTTAGCAATCTACCACAATCGCGTATAAACGAGCTTGTAGAGCAGCTTAAGTAAATAAGCTGCTCGGCTTGGGATTGATCAATTGCATCGAGCACAAAGGTTTCTAAGCCCTTTCTTGGTGGATCAACAACAATCACCTCAGGTGTTTTAAGCAGTCTTAAGCTTTTCTCCATGGATGCTGGATGGAAAAACACTTTGTTTTTTATCTCCTGAGGAAGGAGGGAACAAGTTTGATCAAAACACTGTTTAGCAAACGGATTTATTTCAATACAGTGAACCTCTTTGCTAAAGGCTGCGAGGTTTAGTCCAATAACCCCCATTCCAGAATAACACTCACAAACTTTTTTTGATCGAAGGGCCTCTTGACAAATGATGGATAAAGCGTGTTCAAATAAGCTTAAATGCGCTTGCACAAAGCAAGCGGGGTGAATCGAGCAAAGTATATTGCCAAATTTTTCTTGAAGGTACCTCTCACCTGTACACAATAACCAATTGTCACCAAAAATACGGTTGGTCTTTTCTGTATTAAAATTCAACCAAATCGAATGAAATCCTCCTAAAGAATAGAGGTGATGAATCCACGCATGAAGTTTGTTTGTCGGTTGTGAAACATTTACAACAATAGACAGCTGAACCGTCTGACTTTTTTTTTCCACCAAGAACTGCAGATAACGTATAAGACCTTTTTCTTCATCATAGGGTGTAATTTGGAAGTCTATCATGGTTTGTTTTATCTGTTGATAACTCTTGAGAATTACTTTGTGGTGCAAGGGGCAGTTAGGAATGGAAACTACATTGTGAGTTCCTCGTTGAAACAAACCAATACGAGGAGAATTAGAATTTCCTCTTACTGCAAGCTTAGCGCGAAAGCGCCAGCCCTGTGGTTCTTGATAGATGAAAGGAATTTCCAGATTAGGAGCTTCTTTGGCAAAAAAATCTTGTAAAGAAGAAAAAACAGGAGGGGTAAGCTCTTGTCCCTGAAAATCACAACCTGAACAAACAGGAAAATAATCGCAATGAAGCGGTGTTGAAAGTGTGTTCATAACTATGTCCATAACCCTGTTAACAAACTGTTGATTGTTCAAAACCGCCACTTTATCATCAAGCTATCTTCAATTCATGAACAATTTATTTCCTCTATTAAAAACACCCACTTATGAACACTTTCACACACCCATAAGAAGAAGACATATATATATATAAGAGTAGTTAATAGGAATTTAGACCTTAAAGTTGCTCAGAAAAATACCTAGCTAATTAACGCAATTAAATACTATAAATGTTTTTTTAACCCAATGGGTCTATGTTAACTTTAAGCCAATTCGAAATCATTCGTCCTGTTTACGAAAGCTCTCAAGAAGAAACATTACATTGGCTCATTCAAGCCCATACGCAATCAGAAGCTTACATGCAAGGAAAAAAAGCAGAACAGCTTCAGCCTTTTACTCTGAATCTCAAACAAAAACTGGATCACGTTGCCTGTAAACCGAATCGAATTTCAAAAAGAGGGCATGTTTTAAGCGATTTTCTACATACAGAGTGGGAAAAGATGAAGGTTTATCGTTTGGAAGAATCTTCCTTTGGGGTTGACTTAACAACCCGCTCTAAAATTTTTTCGGATCAAGTGGAAGCTGCATTTGAACAGTTTTATCCTAAATCTGCTATTTCTCCAGATCACTTAATTCATGTAACCTGCACTGGATACGTCTCTCCTAGCGGTGGGCAAAAAATGGTTTCTCAAAGAGGCTGGGGAGAGAAAACCGTTGTTTCGCATGTCTATCACATGGGGTGTTCTGCGTCTATTCCCGCTTTAAGATTAGCACAAGGATCTTTGCAAACAGAAAGTTGTATTGATATCGTTCATACAGAGATTTGCTCTTTGCATACGAACCCTTCTTTGCATGAATTAAACCAATTGGTTTCTCAATCGTTATTTGCAGATGGGTTTATAAAATATCGAGCCCAAGCCCATTGTTCTTCAGAGCATTTTCAACTCTATATCCTTCACGAAGAACTGGTTTCTAATTCTTTTAACGCTATGCATTGGAAAATGGAAAATTGGGGATTTGCTCTTTCTTTATCTCAAGAAATACCCGCTTTAATTGCTCAATCTATTTATCCCTACTTAGTTCGTATGAGTCAAAAATCGGGGTTTACTATCGAATACATCTTGCAAAATGCAATTTTTGCTATCCATCCAGGAGGGCCTAAAATTGTTCAATCTATTCAAGCGGTGTTAGGTTTAAGTTTTGCTCAAGTAGCTCACAGTAAACTCATCTTGCAACAATTTGGCAACATGTCTTCAGCTACGCTGCCACATGTCTGGAAAGAAATTTTAGAAGATCCAAAAGTTGTATCTGGATCTCTTATTATAAGCTTGGCTTTTGGCCCGGGTCTTACGATTTGTGGGTCTATAATGGAAAAGAGGTTACCATGTGGTTAGTAGCTGTTATTCCTTTTGTTTTGCAAGCGGTCGCTATGGTTTTTGATGAAGGATATTTTCATATAAAAAGAAAGTTGCCTCGTTGGGAGAGAATTGGACATCCGATTGATACGCTAAGCGTTTTGATTTGTTTTTCCTTTGCCCTTTTTGTTCCTTTTTCTTCTTCAACCTTAAAAATTTATTTGCTTCTTGCTGCTATCTCTTGTGTTTTGGTAACTAAAGATGAATTTGTGCACAAGCACCATTGTTGTGCAAGGGAAAATTGGTTGCATGCACTGTTGTTTACTCTTCACCCGATTACTCTGGGGCTAGCTGGATTTATTTGGCCGATCAGCCAGGAAAAACCCGTTGCCAGCTGGATGAGGCAGTGGTTAAGCGAACCACAAATTCTGCACAAATTTTTACTGTTTCAAGTAACAGTACTTACCCTTTTCTTGATCTATCAAGTGGTCTTTTGGAACCTAGTTTGGAAAGAAAAATGCGTAGAAAAAGAATAATTAACAACTCTTTTTACAATGAATTGCAAGAGCGTTGGTATCTAGAAAATGATCATCCCGTTGCCCTGCTAAGAGCAGAAAATGCACTTCGAAAAGATTGGGTGGCTGCTCAAATAGCTCCTGCTCAGTCTATTTTAGACATTGGTTGCGGTGCGGGCTTTCTTGCAAATTTTCTTGCTGAAAAAGGACATGCAGTAACAGGAATAGATCTTTCGGAAACAAGTTTAGAAGTAGCGCGCTTATACGATCAAACTCACTCAGTGGAATATATTAAAGCCAGTGCCTATCATCTTCCTTTTGAAAAAACAAAGTTTGATGTTGTATGCGCAACAGATGTTTTGGAGCATCTAGAATATCCAGAGCGACTGATTCAAGAAGCTTCTCGAGTGCTTCGCCCTGGAGGGCGTTTCTTTTTTCATACATTTAATCGCACTTTTGCTAGTTATGTTATTGTGATTAAAGGAGTAGATTGGTTTGTTCGAAATGCTCCAAAAAATATGCATGTTTATTCCTTGTTTATTAAACCAAAGGAACTGCAGAAAATGTGTCATTCAAACGGTTTTGATATAGAAAATTTGAAAGGATTTCGTCCTAAAATTTTGACTAAAAGCTTTTTTCGTCTTTTATTAACTAAAAAAATTTCTACTGATTTTTCCTTCTGTTTTTCTTCTTCTCTTAAAACAGGCTATTGTGGAGTTGCACAAAAAGTCCGCTCTCATGCTTGTTATGAAAAAATTTAATAAGGAGATAGAAAAAAATGTCTCTGCACATTAACTCCAATATCCTTTAGAATGAAAGATTCAAAGTCTTAAGGATAGCATGGAAAGTCTTTCATTATTTTGTCTAGATACCTGTAAGCACAAGGATTTATTTAGCGGCCTGGAATATCCCTGGGAGGCTTTAGAGAGACTTCATGCCTACCTCTTAGAGCAAAGATTGGGAAAGATTGAGATAGATATCGCTTCTGGTGTATTTCTTATAGATCCTGATAAGATCTCTATTGGTCTAGGAACAGTTATTGAACCAGGCGCCTACATTCAGGGACCTTGTATAATTGGCCGAGATTGTCAGATCCGTCAGGGGGCTTATATTCGAGGAAATGTGTTACTTGCAGATCAATGTGTAATTGGTCATGCCACTGAAATAAAGCACTCCATTCTTTTTAATAAAGCAGCGGCTCCTCATTTTAATTATGTAGGAGATTCTATTTTAGGTAATAATGTCAATCTTGGTGCAGGAGTAAAATGCGCAAATTATCGACTGGATCATCAATGTATTTCTGTTCATTGGGAGCAGAAAAAAATAAAAACTCGACTGAAAAAGCTAGGCGCGTGCATAGGAGATAATTCCCAAATTGGATGCAACACTGTAATCAATCCTGGTACCTGTATCGGCAAAGCTGTGATTTGTTACCCAAATATGACCCTGCAGAGGTATGTTCCCCCAAATAGCCTTGTAAAATCCTCTTCACATATGATGGTAGAATCTCTATGACAACCTTAACAAAACAACCTTCTTTTTCCTCGCATTTAGAAAAAGTGGATCAAAAAATCACCCAAAGCCTTCTTGAGTTTGGAGAAAAAACTAAATTGCGCGATGCCTGCGAGTACGCTTTAATGAGCGGTGGCAAGCGTTTTCGTCCTTTAATCGTTATCTTGGTTGCAGAAGCGTTAAGCAATCAACTAGATGTTTTAGATGCGGCCCTAGCCGTAGAGTTTTTTCATACAGCTTCTTTAATCGTCGACGACCTTCCCTGTATGGATGATGATGACCAAAGGCGTGATAAGCCCTCTACCCACAAGATCTATGGAGAATCAACAGCTCTTTTGGCCAGCTATTCTTTGATGACAGCTGGGTTTGGTAAGATTCATCAGAATGCGAAAAACCTTAAAGAATCTTCCTCTCCTTTTTCTGTGTCTAGTGATGTTATTTGTACATTAGCCCTTTCCACGGCGACCCAATGCTCTGGAATTTTAGGAGCTACAGGGGGTCAATTTTTTGATCTTTTTCCCCCAGACCATTCCTTAGAAACCGCACAAAGAGTTATCTCTCAAAAAACAGGAACCCTTTTTGAAATCGCTTTTACTTTCGGCTGGCTTTTTGGAGGAGGGGATATAAAGCAACTTGAGTTAGTTAAAAAACTAGCCCATCACTTTGGTTTTGCTTTTCAGATTGCAGATGATCTTCATGATATCAAACAAGATGAGCAAGAAAATCTTAAACTCAGCATAGCCCATCTGCTAGGTCCTGAAAAAGCACTGGAGTATTTTCAAAATGAATTATCTAGCTGCTGTAAATGTTTAAAGAAACTAGATCTTTTTACCCCGTCTTTTGAAAATATTATCGATATGCTTTCTCATTATACAAAATTTGAAAAATAATTTTTTATTAATATTGTTTTTTTTGTTAATTCATAGAAAATACTTACTATTGATTGTTATAATTTTAATGAATACAGTTATTAACTATTCATTAAAAAAAGGCTTAAACTATGACTATTGGTTATTCGCGTTTGGAAAACGATCTTTCTGCTTCCTTACAAAGAGAGGGAAAATTTGAAGCCATAAAAGATTGGTCATTTGGTTTGCAGTGTAATGGAAGTAAATATGATGGCGTGAGTATTCCAGCAAGAAAATGCGCTATAACCATAGCTGGTTTAAATGAGGGGATCTTTTTTTCTTTTAATGTAACTTACATTAAACAAGCACAAAAAGCGTGTGAACTCTTTTCAAAAACTGTGAAAAAGTACGCCGAAAATTCAAGCTCCATAAAACTTTGGAAAATATTACCATATAAAGAATTGTTTGCAGAACCTTTGGGATCAATAGATGTTTGGATAGCTAATACTTTCCCAAATGCAACGGTGGAAAGTAAAAAATTACAAAAAGGCGATTGCTTCCTCATTGAGAGAGAAAATGGTAGTGGAATGCAAAAATACAATCCAGAATCTCTTTGTAAGAAGACAGCTAGAAGCATAAGTAAGTGTTGCTCTGTGCTTTCTTGCAAAGAAGCTGCGTTTAAAGAACCTCAATGTTGAATTTACCTCTTGTTTTTCAATTGCTTCTCTATACGAGAAGCAAACTCAATTTGATGTGTAGTTGGCATGGGTTAGCCCGTGCGTTTTTTCATTTCTTCAAAAGAGAGGCTTCCTTTGTCTTTGATTTCTCTTAAAGCCAATTGTGCTTCATGTATGTCATGGGCATCTTCCAGAGCTTTTAAAACCTCCATAGATACCATGGCTATGCTCTTTTTGTGACTTGTAAGCATGATTCTTTCTTTTTGGTAATTAACCTCACCAAAAACATCCCCTAGGATCTTTCTAGCCTTTGTTACCGAAATGCTTCTGTGTTTTATGCTAGAAGAGGTTTTTTTTCTCTTTGCAATAACTCACCTTTCTCTATAGGAAACCATACTGTTTTATAAGGGATAACAACAGGTTGTTATAATTTTTTAGCGCGTGTACTATAATATAAAAAAACCACCGGTTATTGCCGGTGGTTTATTTTTGTTAGACCAATACTTCTTCTTTCTCTTCTTTTACAAGAGGAATGATCGGGTCTTTTGCTTCTTTGACTTTAGCTAGGATTAGTCTTTCTATTGCTTCTACTAGGTGAGGGTTTTTTTTCAATTCTTCTCTAGCCGATTCTCTTCCTTGTCCTAAGCGGTGGTTTTGAAAACTAAACCAGGTACCCTTTTTCTCAACAATACTTAGATCAACGCCTAAGTCGATTAAAGTGCCGATACGGGAAATCCCTTCATTAAATAAAATATCAAACTCCGCTACCTGAAAAGGAGGAGATACTTTGTTTTTAACAACTTTTACTTTAACACGGTTGCCAATCTCTGTGTTATCTGGGCCTTTAATACTGCCACAACGGCGAATGTCTAACCGGATAGAGGCGTAAAACTTTAAAGCTTTTCCACCTGTTGTGGTCTCTGGATTACCAAACATAATTCCAATTTTTTCACGTATTTGGTTAATGAAAATAGCGCAAGTATTGCTTTTGGAAAGAGTTGCTGTTAGCTTTCTAAGAGCTTGAGACATCATTCTTGCCTGTAATCCCATAAAAGAATCGCCGATTTCTCCTGCAAGCTCGCTTTTAGGAACCAAAGCTGCAACAGAGTCGATAACTATGACGTCTATCGCGTTAGAGCGTGCGAGCATCTCTGCAATATTTAGCGCATCTTCTCCTGAGTCAGGTTGAGAGATCAACAATTCATCGAGTTTAACGCCGATTTTAGCAGCGTAAGTCGGATCTAATGCGTGTTCTGCATCTATATAGGCAGCACGGCCTCCGCTCTTTTGTGCGTTGGCTACAATATGGGTAGCAAGTGTGGATTTCCCAGAGGATTCATGGCCGAATATCTCTACAATTCTTCCACGAGGCACACCCCCAATGCCCAATGCAAGATCAAGGGTTATTGCTCCTGTTTTAATCACTCCCATCTCTCCTTTTAAAGAAGAGTGCTTACCTAGGGTCATAATGGACCCTTCGCCAAATTGTTTTTCAATTTGTGTCATTGTTAGTTCTAGAGCTTTGTTTTTTCCTGCATCATTTTGTTGAGACATAAAGTTCCTTTTGTTATCTGATCTGAAGATTGAATCTGATTTGTCTTTGCGTCAAGGATAATCGATTTTGCAAATGGTGTCTAATTCCAGAATTAATTATAAAAAAATAAAGGATAAATTATGTTGTTAGCGGGTGACATAGGAGGGACAAAGGTTAGTTTAGCTCTTTTTGAAGAAGATAAGTTACAGTGTGTAGAAGAAAAAACTTTTCATAGTCGTGATTTTTCCGATTTTTCTTCTTTACTACATCATTTCCTCTCATCATTTCCTGATGTTTCTATTTCTCGGGCTGGATTTGGAATAGCCGGACCTGTACAGGATGGAGTTTGTCGGACAACAAATCTACCCTGGACTCTTTCTGCAGGAGAGTTGCAGCATCAATGTAAAATCCCTCATGTGTTTTTACTCAATGATCTAGAAGCTAGTGGATGGGGATTACAGTTTCTTTCCTCTAGCAAATATGTAACATTAAACGAGGGAAAAAGAATAAATGACAATCAGGTGTTGATTTCTGCCGGCACGGGTTTAGGAGAGGCGGGTCTATTTTGGGATGCAAAAATACATCAACCTATTGCAACAGAAGGTGGTCATACCGACTTTGCACCTTGCAATGAAGAGCAGGTAGAACTTTTTTCTTATTTATATAAACAATATAAACACGTCTCTTATGAAAGAGTCTTATCGGGATTTGGCCTTTATCAAATATATCGATTTCTAGTAGATACTCAAAAGGAAGAAAGAGATCCAGAAATTGAGGCGAATTCCACCAAATTAGAACCCCAAAGACTTGTAATAGAAAAAGCGCTAGAAACCCCAGTGTTGAGTTTAATTAACTAAGAATAGGAAAGATAAGACAAAAAAACAGTGTAAAAAGACCTCTTAATGTTGTACAAGTTTCGTTTCTGAAAAAACAACAACAAAAGAGGTCAAAAATGGAAAAGCTTGTTGAATTGTACTGTTCTGTGGATGATTTTTGGAAGGATTTCAACAAGCAATGGGAGCAACATTTAATTAC